>NZ_DBHIVL010000043.1:0-18969 GCF_057271695.1 Centipeda sp. (in: firmicutes) | reverse complement strand
GTGCGGGCAAAAAAGATGCGTCAAGATGGCGGTGCTGAATTTATCAGTGCTTCCCATAAGAAAGCCCGCACATCGAATGCAATGTGCGGGCTTTCTTATGCTCTTACTGCGGCTTGATATGCCCCGTCTGATACGCGCGCAGGAGGGCGTGCAGGTCGGCGATCTCGTCCATGATCGCCGCGCCGCGATCCGTGTCGCGCACAAGACAGCTGCGTGCCTGCAGCTCGACCGTCTGCGAGACGGACTCGATGTCGCGGTTCTCGCGCAGTGCCTCACGCACATTCGCCACCGTCTGATGCTGGAGGAGACGCAGCCCGCGCGAGTTGTAGATGAGTGTGTAGCCCGAGATGCCCGTCTTGGAGTGATATGGTGTCGCAAAACCGCCGTCGATGATGATCGCACGACCATTCGCACGCAACGGACTCTCCCCCTTTTTCACCTTGACGGGAACGTGCCCGTTGATGATGTGCCCGTGCTTTGGGTCAAGCCCGAACTCCGCAAGAATTTTCTCGCAGAGTTCCTCCTCCTTGATGAGACGGAAATACGGGTCGGACGGCTCTTTCCACGTCGACTCGTCGGAGATAAAGGAACGCTCAAACGTGGTGAACGAGCGTCCCGAGGTCGGTGCGAGCAGCCCGCACCAGAGGAAGTACATAAAGTCCAACCCTTCCTGCGTGTGTTCGTTCCAAGCCGCACGCGCCTTTTCCTCACAGAAGTCCATCCATGCGCGTCCCGTGTACTCCTCGCCCCTGTATGTAATGGTGCGGAAGCTGCCGTCCTCGTTCATGGGAACACAGCCATGGAACAGGAGGTTGCCGTTGTAGCACATATACATGCTGCCGCGCTCATAGAGATAGTCCACATGGCGTTGGAGTGCCTTGCTCTCAAGGAAATAGGAGCGCAGATCGTCGATGATGTGCCGCTCCTCCTCCGTCAGTTCGTAGCAGTCTGCGCCGTCGTCAATCGTCGGGAAATAGGCACTGTCCAGTTCCACGCGCCGTCCATTGTTCAGTGTGACACAGGATAGGCTGAAGTCAATCTTGTCGAGGAGCAGACGATCCTCCATGCAAAAATCAGGATTGCGTTTGATAAGCCCCCCTTCGAGTTTGAACATCATCATCGAGATCGCACGCTCCGCCGCCTTGATCGGGTTCTCGTCGGGATAGATGCGCGAGGCGAACGTCGAGAGTGGGCGCAGACTGATGCCGTAGCCGCGTTCCAACACGTCTGTGTTACGGTAGCGCAGCGAGTTGCGGATGACCGCCGCGATGCAGACCTCGCTGCCGAGTGCCGCGCCCATCCAGAGCACATCGTGGTTGCCCCACTGGATATCCACGGACGGGTGCTGCATGAGGAGGTCAATGATGCCGTCAGGACGGTCGCCGCGATCGAAGAAGTCGCCGACGATGTGGATGCGCTCGACCGCAAGCCGCTTGACGAGCACGCTGAACGCCTCGATGAAGTCTGCGCCGCCGCCGATCTCCACGATGGTCTCAATCAGCTGTTTGTAGTAGTAGAGCTGCGCCTCATCCAGCTCGGGGCGCGTGCTCAGCAGCTCCACGATGACGGATTCGTAGCGTTTGGGAATGTAGCTGCGCATCTTGCTTGCAGGGAATTTCCAGCTCATGAGTTTGGTCAGCTCGAGCAGATTCGCAATGTTCTGCTGATACCAGATTGCGTCCGCCTTGCCCTCCGCCGTGAGCTGCTCCACCTTCTCGCGCGGATAGTAGATCAGCGTGCAGAACTCCGCCTTCTCCTCCTCCCTCATGCGCTCGCCGAAGCAGTAGTCCACCTTTTCCTTGATGACACCCGAGCAGTTGTTGAGGATATGAAAGAACGAATCGTACGCGCCGTGCAGATCGCTCATAAAGTGCTCCGTACCCTTCGGCAGCATGAGCTGTGACTGCAGGTAGACAATTTTCTCGTAGACGATCTCCTTCGTCGGGTACTTCTCCGCCATCAGACGGAGCACCTTGTCCTGCTCCATCTTGGTCGTGTTTATGCTCATATCGCTTCCTCCTGCGAAATATTTTTACTCTTCTGTATTCTAACATTGAATGGGAGGATTTTCAAGGAATTCCCCCGTTTGCGTGGAGTGCTCAGACACCACCTCAAAGAAGCCCCTTTGCACACAGAAATTCCTCCGCGACTGCGTGCGGTTCCTTCCCCTCGCTCTCAACAGCGTGGTTCATTACCGCCATCTCCTCGTCCGTGATACTGTCCGTCAGCTTCTCCAGTACAGGCACAAGCTCCGGATGCCGCTCCAACACCTCCGCACGCACAACGTTTCCGCAGCGATAGGATGGGAAAAAATTCCGATCATCCGTGAGCACACGCGCATCCGCCGCCGCAAGCTGTCCGTCTGTCGTGAACACAACCATCACATCAATTTGCTTGTTCGCGAGTGCCTGATATTTCAGCCCAATGTCGAGGTCGACCGTGCGGGCAAAATCCAGCCCGTACACCTTGCAGAGCGCAGGATAACCATCCGCGCGTTCAAAAAAATCGTACTCCGCACCAAAGACGAGTTGAGGGGCGACACGGCGCAGGTCAGAATACGTGTGCAGATCGTACTGCTCCGCAATCTCACGCCGCACGGCGATGCCGAACGTATCGTTAAAGCCGTACATCCCGACCCAACGCATCGCAAAACGCCGCTCATATTCCTCGGACAGCTGCGGAAACAGTTCCTCGCTGTATTTTGACTCCTCCTTGAGCACCATGTTCCAGCCCGTTCCCGTATACTCCGGGTAAATGTCGAACGCGCCGCTCTCCATCCCGGGGTGGATATTCGACGTGCCGCCGCCGACGCCCGCTGTGATGCGCGCCTCTAGCCCCGTATCGTGCTCAATCACGAGTTTCAGCATCTCGCCCATAATCAGCTGCTCTGTCATCGGTTTGGTCGCAATGTGGACGACATCCGCCTTGCCGAAGAAACCGTAGGTCACAGTGCTCACGGCAATGAACAGTACGGCAGCTGCCCCCGCATAGGCAGCGCGTACGTTTCCTGTGATGCGTGCGGGGCGTTTCAGCCACGCCTCGACCTGCCCCAGTGCGCCGTCCACCACGAGCGCAAGCACGGCGATCAGGAGGCTCCCCGCAATCGTGAGGGTGGGGTTGTTCGTCGTGATGCCGCGATAGATGGCAACACCGAGACCGCCCGCACCGATAAAGGACGCAATGCCGGCAAGTGCAATCGTCATCGTCGCCATATTGCGAATCCCGGACATAATGACGGGCATCGCAAGCGGAATCTGAACGCGCGTCAGCACATGAAACGCCGAACTGCCCATGCCGATTGCCGCCTCCACAAGCGAGGGCTGTATCTGCGCGAGCCCCGTATGCGTCGCGCGCACCATCGGCAGGAGTGCGTAGATCGTGAGTGCAATGATCGCCGAGCGGTTGCCAATGCCGAAAAACGGAATCAAAAAACCGAGCATCGAAATCGACGGGATCGTATAGAGGAAGTTCACCGTGCCAAGCGTCGGTGTCGCCGCGCGCTCATAACGATGAATGAGGATGCCCGCTGCCCCGCCGAGCACAACGGCGATGCCGATTGCCGCTCCCGAGATCCACAGATGCTCAACCAAAAGCTGTACAAAGAACGCACTGCGTTCTGAAAAGATGGAAAAAACTGCGTGCAATAGCTCCATGTCGGATCTCCAAAATATAATTTACATAATCACAATAACTAGATTATAGGAATCACTGATAAAACAGTCTCTCAGATGGACGTAGATTTTTCGTCCGAATAAAGGAAGCACTGATAAATTCAGCACCGCTGTCTTAGCACATCTTTTTCGCCCTGTCTGTGTCGACAAATCCTCCACATAGCTTTGGCTATGCGTCCGGTTTGTCTCCTTGACAGGACAAAAAATCTGTACCAATCCGACAGACTTCATTTTATCAGCGATTCCTAAAATTGTAGTGCAGAATTTATCAGCGATTCCATACTACCACGCTCTATGCAAAGCGAGCAAGATCCCCTCGAAGAGATTTGTCACATCCCCGCGCCTGTGCTATAATGCCCGTGTAAAAGTAACAGGACAGGAGTTGAACGTCCTTGAAAAAAATGTTTTCTTCATTCTTTCATTTTATCGCAAGCGTCGTTCTTGCGGCAGGAGCTGCGGGATACTGGTACATCGCGGGCGACATCACAGTCGAAGCAGCGTCCGAAATTTTTCTCGGGGTCTTTCTCACCGCTTCACCGCTCCCCTTTATTGTCTCGCGCATGCTCATTGCACTGCGCATCAAACGCCGTCTGCGTGACTCCGCCATTGTGTGCAGCCGCATGGGGGCACTGACGGAGCTGCTGCATGTCGACACGATTGCATTCAACCGCAACGGCACACTCACCGAGGGCAACGTCTTCATCTCCGCGCTTGTACCCGAGGGTATGACGCAGGGCTCCCTCCTCGCACTTGCCGCGAGTGCCGAGCGCGAGGCAACACATCCCTACGCCCACGCGCTCTATGACACAGCTGTCCAGCGCGGCCTGCATCTCCAACGTCACTCTGCCGCGCACGAGACGGAGAGCTTCGGCGTTGAGGCACTGATTGCCCGCACCCCCGTACGCGTCGGCAAGAAGGAGTGGCTGCAGGAGGAAAATATCGAAATCAGCGCAGCTCTCCTCACGCGCGCCGATCAGCTCGCCACGAGTGGGCAGACCCCCCTCTTCGTCAGCTCAAGCAAGTACGCGCGCGGCATCATCGCCGTCCGCGACGATGTGTGCGCCGAGGTGCGGCGCGCCCTGAACGCACTCAAGGAGCGCGGACTCAGCCTCATCCTCCTCACAGGTGAGACGAAACGTCTCGCAAACGCGACAGCCAAGGAGCTGCGCATCAACGAGGTGCGCTCCGATCTCACGGGCACGGACAAGGCACGCGAGATCCGCCTCCTCCAATCGCGCGGCTCTGTCGTCGCGATGGTCGGCGATCCGATGGCAGATCAGGCGGCACTGCGTGCAGCAGACATCAGCATCGGCTGCCCCTCCTCGTTTGAGAAACCATCGTTGGAGCAGGAGGAGGACGCGCCGCACGATCCTCTGCACGAGGAGCTGCTGCGCGGACCGGACGGCGGCGAAGCAGCAAGCGAGATCGAGCCGCTCATGTCCCCCGAGGATGCCGCCTACTTCAAGGCACAGGCTCTCCGCAATCAAGGACACTCCACGAACTTCACTCCCGACATCACACTCGACAGCGAGGGACTTCCGAGTCTCGTCACACTCTGGGACACCTGCAACGCTGCACGCGCACGCACGAAGCAGAACCGCCTGCTGAGCGTGCTCTTCCTCCTCATCTTCACATTGGCATCCGCAGGTGTCTTCACCGTCCTTGATGCTGCGATTCTCCCCTATTCATTTGTCACCGGCGCACTTGTTCTCCTGCTTATCCTTCTTATTGTGAATGCGCTTCGAGAATGAGATTAAGGAAGCACTGATAAATTCAGCACTGCCATCTTGGCACATCTTTTCCGCCCTCTCTGTGTCGACAAATCCTCCACATAGCCTTTGCTATGCGTCCGGTTTGTCTCCTTGACAGGGCGAAAAATCTGTACCAATCTGACAGACTTCATTTTATCAGCGATTCCTTAACAAATATTTATTCCTAAATAAGTAAAAATATTCGCCTAACTTGTATTTCATATTGACCTATGATATAATTCACGAATCGAGGTCTTTTGTCACGATTGAAGCGACAGAAGACGGTGCTGTTATTATCATGGGTATTTTATTTAGGAGGGGTTTGGAAATGGAAGAAGTGCTGCTGTCACGATGGCAGTTTGCAATCACCACCATCTATCACTTTCTCTTCGTCCCCGTCACCCTCGGCATGGCGATCTTTGTCGCCCTGCTCGAGACGTGCTACGTGCGGACGAAGAAACCGGAGTGGAAGAAGACATGCCGAAAACTTGTGCATTTCTTCGGTACGCTCTTTCTCATCAATTTCGCGATGGGTGTCGTCACAGGTATCGTGCAGGAGTTCCACTTCGGCATGAACTGGTCGGAGTACGCACGCTTCATGGGCGATATCTTCGGCGCACCTCTGGCACTTGAGGCACTGACCGCATTCTTCCTGGAGTCGACGTTCCTCGGCATCTGGATGTTCGGCTGGGATAAGCTCTCAGAAAAGGCGCATCTGGCGTGCATCTGGCTTGTCGCACTCGGCAGCAATCTGTCGGCGTTCTGGATTCTCGTCGCGAACTCCTTCATGCAGCACCCCGTCGGCTATACGCTGGCGAACGGCCGCGCGGAGATGGCAAGCTTCTTTGAGCTTATCACGAATCACTACATCATCGGCGAGCAGTCGCACACGATCTTTGCGGGCATAACGACGGCAGGCTTTGTCGTTATGGCAGTTTCGGCTTGGAAGCTGCTCCACGATGAGGAGTCGCGCTATCCCTTTACGCAGGCCCTTAAGGCAGGTGCGCTCTACACAATGGTCGGCGTGGTCGGTGTCATCGCCAGCGGTCACCTGCACACGCAGTATCTCGCACAGGCAAGCCCGATGAAGCTCGCTGCGATGGAGGCACTCTGGGAGACGGAGGATCCCGCACCGTTCGCTGTGCTCGCCTATCCGAACATGGAGAAGGGGCACAACGATTTCGAGATCACGATCCCCTATATGTTCACGATTATGGTGCATGACAGCACCCAGGGCGAAGTGCGCGGCATCAACGACCTCCAAAAAGAGGCTGTTGAAAAGTACGGCCCTGGTGACTACCGTCCGCATGTAACGATGCTGTTCTATGCGTTCCGTGCGATGGTTGGCGCGGGCTTCTTCATGGTGCTCGTTTCGTTCGTCGTCTTCTATCTGGCGAAAAAGGACAAGCTGTTCTCGGCAAAGAAGCTGCTCTATGCGCTCCCGTGGCTCGTCGTCGTCCCCTTTATCGCAAATTCCTGCGGCTGGATTGTCGCGGAGATGGGGCGTCAGCCATGGCTCGTCGTCGGACTCCAAAAGACGGTGGACGGTGTCTCGCCAAATCTCACCTCGGCTGAGATCATGATCTCGATGATCGGGTTCACGGTGCTCTACCTGCTGCTCCTGATCACGGCGCTCTATCTCGCCTTCCGCTTCATCCACCGCACGCAGATCACACCTGCCATCGAAGGAGGGAAGTAAGAATGGACTACAATATTCTCTGGTTCGTACTCATCGTCGTCCTCTTCACGGGATTCTTCTTCCTTGAGGGATTCGACTACGGTGTCGGCACACTTCTCACGCTTCTCTCTGACAAAGAGAGTGACCGTTCGCAGGTCATCCGTACGATCGGTCCCGTCTGGGACGGCAATGAGGTCTGGATGATTACGGCGGGCGGCGCGACCTTCGCAGCATTCCCGCATGTCTATGCCACGATGTTCAGCACGTTCTATCTCGCGCTCTTCCTCATGCTGCTTGCGCTCATTCTGCGCGGTGTCGCATTCGAGTTCCGTCATCAGCGTTCGGACGACGCATGGCAGCGCTACTGGTCGTATGCGATTGCCTTCGGCAGCATCGTCCCCGCATTCCTCTGGGGCGTTGCGGTCACGAATCTGATTGCAGGTCTGCCCATCGGTGCAGACAAGATTTATCAGGGCAATTTCTTTGACCTCCTGACCCCCTACACGGTGGTCGGCGGTGCGACCTTCGTCGCGGTCTTTGCCTTCCATGGTGCGGCATTCCTGCGTCTGCGCCTCACGAGCACCTATCTCCTCGACCGCGCCCGCGTGCTCGGTCTGAAGTTCGGTGTCGTTGCGGCACTCCTCTACGTGCTCTGCATGATTCTCACATACGTTGAGACGGATCTCTATGCCAGCTCGCTTGCCGCCGGTGCGCTCGTCTTCTCAGCGGCAGCATTTGTCGCAGGGCTCGGTGTCATGTACAAGGGAGCGCAGCTGCCCGCATTCGTACTCGGCAGTCTTGCCATCGTCGGCACGACGGTCGGCTTCTTCGCAGGGCTTTTCCCGCGCCTCATGGTTTCGAGTCTGAACTCGGGTTGGAGTCTCACGATCTACAACGCATCCTCGACGGAGTACACGCTGTCCATTATGACGATTGCGGCACTGATCTTTGTTCCGGTTGTTCTCTGCTATCAGATCTGGACGTACTACATCTTCCGCAAGCGCATTTCACCAAATGACGGCGGACATCAGGCATATTAGTCACAATGAAAAAAAAGAAGTCCATTCTACTCTCTGCAATTCGCACACAACGACACAGCGTCCTCATACGCGCGGTGATTGAACTCCTCCACGGAGGGCTCACCGTCGCGGCGGCATGGGAGACTGCCGTCATTGTCAATACGGTATTCATAGAGCGCGGCGGACTTGCCGAAACAGCATCAGATCTTCTGATGCTGTTTTTGTGCGTCCTCTCTATGGCACTTCTGCGCCTCCCCAAGAGCCGTATCGAGGCACAGCTCTCCTATCGCGTACGCCTCTTTGCACGCACAGCCCTCCACGAGGCAATACTCCTGCATGGACGTAGTTCCTCCGGTGCGCTGACACTCACGCTGGAGCGTGTCGATGCACTTGATCCATTCTTCCACACGGTGCTGCCCACGATGATTGCGGGTGCAGTTCTCATCCCTCTGATCCTCATTGTGACGGCGTTTGCAGACCCACTCTCGGCACTGCTCTTCCTCGTGACACTGCCGATTGCACCGTTCCTGCTCTTCCTCATCGGAAAGGCAACGCGCCGTGCGAGCGAACGTCAGTGGGACAAGATGCAGTCGCTCACAAACGGTTTCGGCGAGCTCATACGTGCGGCGATGACGCTCAAGATCTTTCGTCGCATCGACGCGGAGGGCGCATATCTCGCGCACATGAGCCACAGCTTCGCCGAGGCATCGCTCTCCGTCCTGCGCCTCGCCTTTGTCTCCGCATTCGCACTGGAGCTGATTACCACACTCTCGATTGCGCTCATTGCCGTCTCCATCGGTCTACGTCTGCTCGATGGCATGATGACATTCCAGGCGGCATTCTTCGTGCTCATCCTTGCACCGCTGTTCTATCAGCCGCTGCGTGAGGGCGGCATTGCATTCCATGCGGCGATGGACGCAAAGACGGCAGAGACAGCACTCCTCCCCTATGTTGACCTCCCCTCCCCCACGGACGGCGCACGCAGTCAGATCCTTTCACCGCCCTCCGTGCATACGGAAAACCTCTGCTACCGCTACCCTCTGACCGAGGAGGAAGTACTCACCGCACTGAATCTCTCATTTCCCGCAGGAAAGTCTACGGTGCTCGCCGGAGCGAGCGGCATTGGCAAGTCGACGCTGCTCCTCCTACTTGCGGGTCAGATTGCACCGTCAGAGGGCAAAATCGTGCTTTCGGACGGCGCAGGTGAGGGAAATTCATTCGACCTTGCGCAGCTCTCCGAGAAAACGCGCACGCATCTCATCACATATGTCCCGCAGGAGCCGCATATCTTTACGGCCCCCCTCGCGGAGAACGTCAGTCTCTGGCTGGAAGATGCCACGGACGAAGCCGTCTCTGCGGCACTTGAGGCTGCTGCTCTCGGCGACTTTCTGCACGCACTGCCCGAGGGACTTCGGACACCGCTCGGAGCGGGTGGACATCCGCTCTCTGCAGGGGAGCGTCACCGTCTCGGGCTTGCGCGTGCCTTTTTCCAGAACCGTCCGATTGTATTGCTTGATGAGATTACGGCAGGACTTGACGGGGATACCGAAGCCCTTGTCATTGACGCACTCACGCGCTTCGCGCATCATCGCACGTTGATTCTGACATCGCACCGCCCCGCCCTCATCGCATGGGCGGATCGAGTCATCACATTGGGAGGTGGAGACGTATGACGGCAGCACTCTTTCGCCTGCTTGCAGTTGCGGCTCCAAGCAAGGCACTGCCTGCACTGCTTGCGGGGGTACTTGCGGCGGGTGCGGGCATCGCCCTCATCGGTACGGCTGCGTGGATCATCGCAAGCGCGGCACTGCAGCCGCCTCTCTCTGCGCTTGCGCTTGCAATTACGATGATGCGCGCCTGTGGAATCGGACGCGCCGTCTTCCGCTACCTCGACCGTCTGCTCTCTCATCGCCTTGCATTTGCCTGCTATGAGGATTTCCAGCAGGCAACCTACCGCCGCTCTGCTGCGGTGATTCCTCTGCGGGAAGGCAACGTTCGCGAGGGGGAGTTTCTGCACGATCTCCTGACAGGCTGCGAAACACTGCGTGACTTCTACCTGCGCACCGTTCCGCAGCCGCTCATTGCCGGCATCCTCACCGCAGCAATCTGTGCTGCGCTGCTCCCGCTCAGTTCACTTGGCGTACTGCTCATTGTCCTTCTCTATCTCCTCCATCTCACCCTGCCCCATCTGCTCCACCGCAGCGATCTGCGCATGGAGAGTACCGTCTATCGCAGTGTCCTCCTCGACCGTCTCGACGGACGTACGGAGCTCGCGGCGGCGGGTACACTCACACGAACGCAGGGACAGCTTGACTGCGCAGCAGAGGATTTTCAGCAAAAACAGAATGAAAAACGCACGAAACGCGAGCGGCTGTTCACGCTCCTCGATGTCCTGCGTGTCACGGTCTGGATTCTCCTGATTGTTCTGCTTACGCCGTGCGTCGCGGACGGGACATTGACGGGTGTGCGGTACGCCGTCTGGGTACTCGTCCTCGAAGCCGTGCTCAGCGAGTATCGCCCTCTGCCCGCCGCAAGCCTCGGCGCAGTCGAATCGGTGCGGGCGGCGGAGACAATCCTGTCCGTACCGCAAGCCGCTCCCGCAGAAAATGTGTCTACGGCTCCCCCACCCGTTGAAACGTCCTCCCCTCTGATTGCGGCGAAGAACATTACATTTGGCTACCATCCCTCCGTTCCCATCGTGCGCGAACTCTCCTTTACGATTCGACGCGGGGAGCACACAGCAATCATCGGTGAGAGCGGCGCAGGCAAGACCACGCTCGCAAGCCTCCTCCTGCGCCTCTGGGAGCCCGACAGTGGTACAATCTCATATGGAGGAGTACCGCATACCGCCCTTTCTGCCGACGCATCACGCGCTCTCTTTGGAGCTTCCCTGCAGGGGAGCTATCTCTTCAGCACATCGACGCGCGACAACTTCCTGCGTCTGCATGCGGATATGGATGAGCAGCGGATGTGGAATGCACTGGAGACGGCGCAGCTTGCCGATGTGGTACGGGCACTTCCTGCCGGGTTGGACGAACCTCTGGGAGCGAATGCCGCACGGCTCTCGGGCGGACAGCGCAGCCGCCTTCTCTCGGCGCTCGCTCTTGCCTCCGATGCCCCGCTGCTCCTCCTCGATGAACCCACAGCAGGACTGGATGCGGAACGTGGTACTCGCCTGATTGAGGGCGTGCTCGCGGCACTCGATGCACGCGGCGGTACGCTCATCGTCATCACGCACGACCTTCCCCTTTTAGACCGTATGAAACAGGTGATAGAACTATGACACAGGAACGCTTTCACGAACTCATCCACGTTGTTTTGGATCGCCTCGGAGCGGCAGCCCCGCCGCACGAGCTCTTTGCAGGCGGTGTGGAGGACTGGCACGCACGCGCACGCCTTGCCCACTTCCTCGCACAGACCGAAGAATACCGTGCCGAAGCCTTGGAGCTCTTTCTGAGCGTCGTCGACGCAGAGCCGAACGAGGAGCTTGCACAGGATGTAGAGGAAAAAGTCTATGCCATGCAGGGGCTAAGTGCCCTCGAAGCGGCGGACAAGGCGACCCAGGAAGCTGCGCTTGAGCACATCAACCTGGCGATCGAATGTGCCGAATCCACGGATTTCCTCTACAAGTACATCCTGCGCGGCGAACTCTGGGCGGATCGCTGGAATCTCATGCACAAGCGGCGCATGACCGAGGAAGCGGAGGCGGAGGCAGATGAGCGCATTGCCGCCTTTGACGGCCTTGCGGAGGCGGTGCCGCACAACTCTTATCTCTACTACGGCTATCGCTTCAAGGCGCACCTTGCCGCCGAGCGCGGCGTCGTTCTCATCGCAAAGGACTATATGCACATGGCAATTCACGCGATGGAGATTCCTCCCGCCTACGAGCAGGTACTTGCGGATGCCTTTGCCGCGACACATGAAAATGCCCCGTGGATTCTGCGTGAAATCGACCGCGCGACACCGAATCCAGAGAGACTGCACTGGGATATATAGAAGCCGCTGATAACTTCAGCCCAATCTGGCAGACTTTGGGAAGCACTGATAAATACCTATATGTCAACGATGAGGAAGGTCTTGCCCGCCATCTGTTTCGCACTCTTTACGAGCGTCACTCTCATGGGTTGCGGCGGGAACGATCCGAATGTTGATGTCCATGCACTCGCGGAGGGAATCGGTCACGGTGATACCGCTGCGATGAAGGATTTCAAGCTGACAGGCGACGATGCCAAGCCCATCAGTGAGGTCTTCATCAAAGAGCTCGGGAAGAGTCTCAGCGCAACGCAGGAAGGAATGGACAGTGCCCAGAAGATCATGGGTGACAAACTCAAAGAACTGAAGATCAAGACGGAGGTCGTATCCAAGAGCGATAATTCCGCTAAGGTCAAGATCACGACCGACTACATTGAATTCGCTTCCGTCATGATGGGTTCAATGCAAAAGATGGAAAAAGAGATCGAGAAGATGGATCCAAACGATATGTCAGCTCTTGACAAGTTCGGTGATATGTATCTGAAGCTGTTCTCCGACGACATGAAGAATGCCAAGGTTGCGGGACAGCAGTCCTTCGAAATCGATGTCAAAAAGGACAAGGACACTGGCAAATGGGTGCCCGGTGATGTTGGCAAGTTCCAGGAAGACCTTGCGCGCTATATGCTCTTCAAGGGCGGCGACGACTCCATCCTGGATGAGATGAAATAACAAACGTTCCAGTACACAAATCGCTAACAAAAGTCAAACGATAAAATCAAAAGCGCTGCTGCACGAAAGCAAAAATATCCTCATGCGCAGTGCTTTTTTCTGTGTAAATTTTGAGTTGACAAGAGAAATGCAATACTGTATTCTAGCGACAGATAGATGAAGGAACGATTATAAACACGGTCGTTGTCGCTTGCGGTATCGACCGTATTACGGGCAAAGAAAAAGGGGGATTCCCTTTTTCTTTTACCTATCAATTGATAATAATTGTATGTCTCATATTCTTACAGCATGGAGATTCTATGGAACCATCGGGAAAAAACCTCCCCACCGACATTCATCCGCGTACACTGCTGCGGCGGCTGGCACTTGGCATCGGCTTCCTCGCACTCATTGGTGCACTGCTTACGAGTGCCTCATTGGGCGCGGTCGAGATCGCCCCGCGCGATATTCTTCCGACACTGCTCGGAAACGGCGCACCGGAGGACTACCGCATTCTCTATCATATCCGTCTGCCGCGCATCGTCACAGGCGCGCTCACAGGCATCAATCTTGCACTCGCAGGCTGTATCCTGCAGGGCATTCTGAAAAATCCGCTCGCCGATCCGGGCATCATCGGTGTCTCCGCAGGAGCCGGACTTGCTGCCATGTGCATCATGATCCTGCTACCTGCCGAGACGAAGTTCGTCCCACTCGGCGCCTTCATTGGAGCGATGATTGCCGTAGCGCTCGTCTTTGCCCTCTCATGGGAAAACGGCGTGCATCCAATGCGCATGGTACTTGCAGGTGTCGCCATCGCCGCTTTTTTCGGCGGAGCGATGACTGCACTGATGGTATTCTACTCCGATCGCGTGCAGGGCACGGTGAACTGGATGGCAGGAGGGTTCGCGGGGCGCAGCTGGAGCCATGCGGAGATGGTACTCCCTTACACACTCATCGGCATTGCCGGAGCGCTGCTCGGCAGTCGCTGGCTGAACGCCCTGCAGCTCGGTGAGGAGACGGCACGGAGCCTCGGCGTGAATGTCGCACGCGCCCGCCTTGTCCTCCTCGTGCTTGCCGCGCTGCTCGCCGCATCCGCTGTCAGTGCTGCAGGCATGCTCGGCTTTGTTGGACTCGTCGTGCCGCATATCGTGCGCCTCCTGACCGGCTCTGACTTTGACTGGCTCCTGCCGGCGTCAGCACTCTGGGGGGCAGCGCTTGTCGCCGGTGCGGATGCTGCGGCACGCGTCGCCTTTGCACCGGTCGAAGTTCCGGTCGGCGTATTCATGTCCTTTCTGGGCGCGCCGTTCTTCCTCTACCTGCTCAAAAAGAGCATGCGAAGGGAGTGACGTTATGGAAGAACTGCTGCGGGCACACGCGCTTTCGCTCGGCTACGGAAGCACGGAGATCATACATGCTGTCGATGTCTGCATACACCGCGCAGAGATCGCTGCAATCATCGGCCCCAACGGCTCAGGCAAGTCGACACTTCTAAAGGCTCTCGCCCGCCTCCTCAAGCCGCACAGCGGGACAATTGAGTTCCTGGGAACGGATATATGGAGAAAAAGCGAACGGGATATTGCACAGAAGATCGCCTTCCTGCCCCAGAGTGCAGAACCGCCCGGCGATATTACAGTACTCGACCTCGTTCGCATGGGACGCCTGCCTCATCGAAAATTCTGGGACATGTTCTCCAAAGAGGACGAGGAAATATGTCGTGAGGCGTTGACACGAACAGGCATGGAGTCCCTCGCCATGCGTCCAATCCGCGCGCTCTCCGGCGGCGAACGTCAGCGTGCGCGTCTTGCGATGGCACTTGCACAGCAGCCGGAGGCACTGCTCCTCGACGAGCCGACCACGTATCTCGACATCCGCCATCAGCTCGCGCTCATGGAGCTCGTGGAAAATCTCCACGAAACGCTCGGTCTCACTGTCATTATGGTGCTGCACGACCTCAACCAAGCCGTGCGCTATGGTGAACGCCTCATTGCCGTTCGCGCGGGCAAGATCATCGCGGACGGATCCCCAAACGACGTCTTCACGCGCGAACTCGTGCGTGATCTCTACGGTGTCGAGAGCCGCGTCAGCGATGTTGAGATCGCTGGGCGGCACACGAAACTCTGCCTCCCGGAGCGCGTTGCGCGGAAGGCACACGAACATTGAGCGCCGAAATCCAACAGGATGGCTTTATCGTTTTTGGAGGTGTTTATGCGAAAAATCGGTATCATTGCGGCATTTCTCTGTCTCGCGGCAGCCGCACTCTTTCTCCTCTGGCCGCAGGAGCAGGCATCGCCGGAGCAAAAGGAACGCACGGTGACGGACAGCACGGGGCGCACGGTCACACTTCCGTCGCATCCGCAGCGCGTTGTCATCCTCAACCCGTCGAACCTCGACCTCTACGTCGCAGCGGGCGGCGCCGACAACATCGTTGGAAAGCCGACCTCGCAGGTGCTCTCGGAGACGGTCAAGGAAAAAACAGCAGCCGCAGAGGAGGTCGGCATTATACACCAGCCCGACATTGAGAAGATCCTCGCGCTGCAGCCCGATCTCGTCATCGGCACAAACGTCCCCTTCCATACGGGACTCGTGGAGACACTTGGCAATGCCGGCGTACCGCTCTACATACAGGCGCTCGACGACGTCCCTTCCCTACTCTCCACACTTGATTTCTATGGGAAACTCACAGGACATGAAGAGGACGCACGTGCACAGGCAGCAGTGATTCAGGAGAAGCTCGATGCTGTAAAGACGCGCGCGGAGGGCCGCACACCACCAAAGAATCTCCTCGTCTTCGGTTCGCCCGACAGCTTTAACATGGGCACATCGAAATGCTTTACCGGCGGTCTGATCGACATGCTCGGCGGCGGCAATATTGCCGACCGGGCAGAGGGGGACGGCGGTTATCTGCCTCTCTCCATGGAGTTCGTCGCGCGCGAGAATCCCGCCGTGATCTTCATCATCGTGCACGGTCCCGCAGAGACGCTCGAACCCAAGATGCGCCGCGACCTGCAGGAGAGCGAGGCATGGGCAGATGTCGACGCTGTAAAGAACGGGCGTGTCTATGTACTCCCGTACGAACTCTTCGCCGTGAATCCCGGCGTCCGCGCCGCGGATGCACTCCAGACGATCGCGGATATCATGTATCCAACGCCGCAGTGAAGGGAGTGATTGACAAAGGAAAAAACGTGCTTTCAGGAGAGCAAAACGATGCGGCAGCGGCGATGTGCAAAAATTTCGCACGTGAAGTTTTTGCACACGCCATGTTTGATATATAGTGATAGGAGATAGAACAATGTTACACAAGCACACGCGGAAGAGCATTCTTCTGACCGCAGCCGTACTGAGTACAGTAACCGTGCCCGCCTGCGCAGCCGCTCGCGATGGTGGAACATCTGTCGTTACAGATAACGTCATTGTCACAGCGTCCCGCACGGAGCAGGAGGTCAAGGAGACACCAAGCGCCGTCGAGGTCATCACGCGCGCAGACATTGACAAGATGGGCGCAGAGAGCCTCGCACAGGCACTGAAGCTCGCGCTCGGCATCGACATACAGGAAAACGCAATGGTCGGCAATCGCTCCGCCCTCCGCGGCATGAACACGAACCAGACGCTCATCCTCATCGACGGGCGCCGTGTCCGTACGGAGAACACGAGTGAGACGATGAACTACTATGAGCTGCAGCGCGTCAACATGGACGACGTGGAACGGATCGAGATCGTGCGCGGCGCGGTCAGCTCCCTCTATGGCTCAGAAGCGCTCGGCGGCGTCATCAACGTCATTCGGAAGCGCCCCGCCGAGGCGCAGACCTCTGTTACGCTCGACTGGACAACGCGCCAGAACGATCAAGGCCTCCGCCTCGACTCCGGCAAGGTGGGCAAATGGGCATTCAGCACGAGCTTCAAGCACATGGGCGTGCGGGAGCGCGGCACGGACAGCGTCAGCAATATGTACGGTAAGAAGTATTTCTTCAACATCGACGGCCGTATGGAGATAACAAAGGACAAACATCTCGATGTCTTCTTTGATTATCTGAAGGAAGACCTCGATATGAAGGACTCTGCCACGCAGAAAACAACCTACGACCATGACCGCATCACGACGGGCGCAAAGTATTCGGGACGCGACAGCCGCGGCGACTATGAGATGCAGGTATACTATACCTATTTCGACAAAAACCAGCGGACAAGAAAACGTGCCGACAGCGCACTCAGCAGCTTTGACGATATGACGTACAATTCGCTGATCTTTGACGGCAGGCGTTCCATGCAGCTCGCCCCGAACCACCTGATGACCGTCGGCGGCGAATACCGCAAGGAGGACTATGAAAGTACACGCATCAAAGGCTCCAGGACAACAACGCTTGAGGGTGTGACCAATCAGCTCGGCGGCAGCTCGATGGATTTTGCCGCACTTTATGTGCAGGATGAGTGGCTCGCCGGCCCGCGCTGGACGATCATCCCGTCTGTGCGCTGGGATCACAGCGACGTATTCGGCAGCGAGGTGACGGGTAAGCTCGGCACAACTTACAAAATGAGCAAAGGACTGCGCTTCAAGGCGAATGTTGGCACTGCCTACCGCGCTCCGACGGCAAGCGAACTCTACTTTGACTGGCGGCATACACCTGCTGCGCGGGTGAATGTCCATATTGTTGGAAATCCCAATCTGAAGCCCGAAAAGGCGCTGAACTTCGACCTTGGAATCGAGGGCGAGCGCGGCAAGACCTTCGGTAAGCTCACGTACTTCCACAACAAAGTGGAAGACTTGATCAACGTCAATGTAGTCAATACCGTCATCCCCGGTCCCCCGCCGCCTAGGATCCTCTCAACCGGTACATATCAGAACATCGACAGCGCCACGATACAGGGCATCGAGCTTGAGGCGAAACAGGATCTCGGCAGCGGCTTCGCCCTGCGTGGGCTCTATACCTACCTCGACGCACAGGACGATAAGACTAACACGCGCCTGATGGGACGCGCCCGCCACAAGGCGAGCCTCCAGCTCAGCTACGATGACCCGCGGCATGGCTGGAACGCAACACTCTGGCAGGACTGGATCTCAGGCTACCGCTATGCGGAGCAGGTCGGCAGAGGCAGGGCTGCGCGCACCGTTTATAAGGACGCGGCTCTCGCACTCACGAACTTCGTTGTTACCAAGAAGTTCAACGAGCAGTTCAGCGCCTACCTCGGTATTGACAACATCTTCGACAAGGAGAGCGACGCGCTCGCCTACGACGGCCGCATCTGGCGCGGCGGCGTACGCATGACCTTCTAAACAGACACAGTAAAGCAATTAAGGAAGCACTGATAAATTCAGCCGCGCCATCTTGACGCATCCTTTTCGCCCTGCCTGTGTCAACAAATCCTCCACATAGCGGGCGGCTATGCGTCCGGTTTGCCTCCTTGTTCGGACGAAAAATCTGCGCCAATCTGACGGACTTCATTTTATCAGCGATTCCTTAAAAATGGGGCTGCTGCACATTCTTTTCGTGCAGCAGCCCCATTTTCAATTGCTTTAGGAAGCACTGATAAATTCAGCACTGCCATCTTGGCGCATCCTTTTCGCCCTGCCTGTGTCAACAAATCCTCCACATAGCGGGCGGCTATGCGTCCGGTTTGCCTCCTTGTTCGGACGAAAAAATCTACGCCAATCTGACGGACTTCATTTTATCAGCGATTCCTTGAGTTTATCTCATAAACGTATAGACCGCAACATTGCTGAAGATCGAGAGGGGCTCCGCCCAGACACCGATGATGAGGGAAAAGGCGACGGCAATGACGCCCATCGCACTTGCCGGCAGCGGTAGACGCAGACGCTCCTCGATCACCTTCTCCCCCTCCTCGACATCGCGGAACATCTCCTTGATGACGAGCAGGTAGTAGTAGACGGACATCATCGACATGACAAAGCCGACACCTGCGAGCCAGAGATAGCCCGCGTCGATCGCCGCCGAGAAAATATAGATTTTCCCAACGAAGCCCGCCGTCGGAGGGATGCCCGCCATCGTGAGCAGGGCGACCATCAGGATGCCCGCCGGCAGCAGAGAGTCCTTCGCAAGTCCGCGCACATTCGTAAAGTCCGCGCCGCCGCGTTTCGTCTCAAGGTAGGATACCGTGACAAACGCGCCGACATTTGCGAAGACGTAGACCATCGTATAGAAGAGCACCGCCTTGAT
>NZ_DBHIVL010000042.1:0-19166 GCF_057271695.1 Centipeda sp. (in: firmicutes) | reverse complement strand
GCGGGCAAAAAAGATGCGTCAAGATGGCGCGGCTGAATTTATCAGTGCTTCCTTAGGTGAATGACATGACGATTCCAGCAGAACTAAAACCTATTTTAATACAAAACGGAAATACAATCACAACAGCTGAGGCAAACGCAGCGGGCATCTCGAACGAACGTCTGCGCCAACTTGTTAAGTGCGGCGTACTGGAACGTCCGACCTTCGGTGTATATGTACTGCCACATGATTTCGTCGACCGGATGTATGTCACACAGCAACGTCGCCCGAAAATCATCTACTCCCATGAAACAGCGTTATTTCTCCACGACCTGACCGACCGCGATCCCATTTCCTACTCCGTGACCGTCCCAACGGGGTATAATACTGTAAAACTGCGCGAGGAGGGCTTTACGGTATATACCATTAAACGCGACCTGCACACAGTCGAAACAACGGAAGCAGAGACGATGTTTGGGCACACTGTACGAGTTTACACCATGGAGCGCACCATCTGTGATTGTCTGCGCAGTCGCAGCAGGATGGATGTGCCACTACTGACCGATGCACTCAGACGCTATGTCAGACGAAAGGATAAAAACCTGAATACACTCATGAAAATGGCGAAAACATTCCGCGTAGAACAGCCACTCCGTCACTATATGGAGGTACTGCTATGAGGACATCGGAGCAACTGAAGGCGCACATCCGCAACCGTGCAAAGATAGCCAACGTGCAGACTGAAATCCTCCTGCGCAGCTTTATGCTGGAGCGCTTCTTGGAGCGCATCGCAAACTCCAAGAACAAGCACAACTTCATTCTCAAAGGCGGCATGCTGATTGCCTCAATGGTCGGCATTGCGGAACGGACGACAATGGATATGGATGCAACGATCAAGGGCAGGACGCTGAACACATCTGAAATTACCGCCATGATCGAGGAAATTCTCTCCATTCCAATGAACGACGGTGTTTCCCTCACCATGCATGGAATTGAGGAAATCCGTGAGGAAGCCGACTATCCCGGTTTTCGTATCTCCATCGGCGCACTTCTGGATAAGACGAGGCAGATACTCAAGATTGACATTACAACAGGGGATTTCATCACGCCAAAGGAGATTGTATACATTATTCACACGGTAGCAGACAGTCCTCAGATGAGCGGTCTGTGGCGGCACTATCAGTCAAAATATAGCTATGCCAGGAACGTAACGTGGGAGATGGCGGCTGCAGCGATCGTAAAACTGGCAAAGGAGGTTCCAGGAGTGCACCTCATGCCCCCTTGCGCCGAAACGTGAGGAGTTTGTCGCGATAGTATTCATACTGCTTCTTGCGAGCGGCGATCTCGGCGGGCAGTCCCTGTGTGAGGTCACTCGTGAGGGTGTCGAAGCGGTCGAGGATGGAGACGATTTTTTGCTGGGCTTCGAGCGGCGGGATGGGGATTTTTATCGACTTTAATTGTCCTGCTGTAATCAGAGGCTGTCCACCACCACGAGCAAGCTGATTCAAATTCACATGCACTAAGTAGTAAAAAATGTACTTCATATCCACATCATTCATCACATCGACAATAAGCGTATTATCCGACACATCATATTTACCAGTCACAATTTGAACAAATCCAGCAGCCATCCCCACTCGTGCAACAAGGATACGAGCCCCCTCATACATAGATTCGGAGCACCTTCCTATGACCCCCGTTGATCCATACACCGGATATTCACCATCGGGGGTTCTAGTCTTATTTTTGCCTGAGGAAACAGATCTTGTAATCTCAAACAGTTCTCTCCACTCAACCGCGACAGATTGTTGCAGTAGCCCAATTTTACCTATTCTTAGAGCTGTCTGTCTGTCTGTCTGTCTGTCTGTCTGAACGATTGTATCATCCACACGGACAAAGTTCAAAAGACTATCACGATAAAAATTATATTGTTTTTTTCGCAACATTAGCTCCGCTGTTAGCTCCGCTGTTAGCTCCGCTGTTAGCTCTGTAAAATTGTCCAACAGTTTTACGATTTCATTTTGGATGGGGAGCGGCGGGACGGGGATTTCATAGTTCTCTGTATCAGATATTGAAATCTGCGGCAATTTTCCTGTCTTTGCCTTGTTTTGAAAATATGCCATGTTTTGCTCCAAAACATAGTACACATACTTTAGAGAAATGAACGCGTGATCTGTCGTATATGACCACATTTCATTTTTGTGAGAAAATGGTTTCGTATAATACTCAAATCCGATATTTCCACGCGACTTTACAATAATAGCAGGTTCCCGTATGATGCCGTCCCTATCAACATCACTCTCCATAACATCAGCATAGGTATTACCCGCTGCAAATATTCGTATTTCTCCGTTAGGCGTATGCAATTCTTTCATTCTTCCAGCGGTAATCGCTATTCCTTTATGACGAGATAAAATCTCCCCCAACTTCCGATACTCCACCCCGTCGGGACACAGCTCCTTTATCATCTCACGCAGCCGGCTCATAGCGCGATGCCCTCCTCTCCCTCGATCTCGGCGATGATCTTCTCAATCTCGTCGCGCAGGACAGCCTCGCGTGCGACAATCTCCCGTATCTGCGCATTCAGTTGCCCGATATCGATGACCTCGCGCGTGTCCTCCGGCGCGACATAGGTGCTGACGGAGAGGTTGTAATCCTCGGCGGCGATCTCCGCGCCCTTTGCGACGCGTACCGTATGCGCCACATCCACACGTTCCGTATAGAGTGTTAGGATGCGCTCAATATTCTCCTGCGTGAGTTTGTTGTTGTTCGTGACCTTGACACATTCCTTCGATGCGTCGATAAAGACGGTCGTCGTATCTGCCTTTGACTTCCTCAGCACCATAATGCAGGTCGCGATGCTTGTGCCGAAAAAGAGGTTTGCAGGGAGCTGAATCACAGCATCGACATAGTTGCTGTCCACGAGGTACTGACGGATCTTCTGCTCTGCGCCGCCGCGATACATGATGCCTGGGAAGCAGACAATCGCCGCCGTCCCGCTTGCCGCAAGCCATGCGAGCGCGTGCATGATAAAGGCGAGGTCTGCCTTCGATGGCGGCGCGAGTATGCCAGCAGGGGCAAAGCGCGGGTCATTGATGAGTGTTGGATTATTTTTCCCCTCCCAACGAATTGCGTACGGAGGATTCGAGACGATTGCCTCGAACGGCTCATCGTCCCAGTGTTTCGGGTTAATGAGAGTATCCCCATGAGCAATGTCGAAGTCGTCAAAGTTGATATCATGCAGGAACATATTGATGCGGCAGAGGTTGTAGGTGGTGATATTGATCTCCTGCCCGTAGAAGCCGTTCCGCACGTTGTCCTTTCCAAGGATTTTTGCAAACTTGAGTAGGAGCGATCCGCTGCCGCAGGCGGGATCATAGACCTTGTTGACGTGTGTCTTACCATGCACAGTAATCCGCGCAAGAAGTTCAGAGACTTCCTGCGGCGTGTAGTACTCGCCGCCGCTCTTTCCGGCATTTGCTGCATACATGCGCATGAGGTATTCATAGGCATCACCAAAGGTATCAATCACATGATCTTGATATTCGCCTAATCTCATATCGCCAATCGCATTGAGAAGTTTCACTAGCCTAGTATTACGCTCTTTCAGTGTTGCGCCTAGGTTCAGGCTGTTCACATCAAAGTCATAAAACAATCCCATAAGATCGTCTGCGCTTGGTGTTCCCTGTGCCGAATTTTCGATATGGCGAAAGACCCGCTCCAACGTTTCGTTTATATCTTCATTATCTAGTGCATTCTTCCGCACGTTCGCAAAAAGCTCGCTTGGCAAAATGAAAAATCCGAACATCTGGACAATATTATCTTTCTCAGACTCTGCCTTCGCATCGCTGATTGCAGCATAGTCAAAATCCTTAGCGCTCTCATCCCCCGCCTCATAAGCCTCACGCGCCTCGGCGTTGAGGTAGTTCGTCAGCTTCTCCGAGATATAGCGATAGAACAGTGTGCCGAGCACATACTGTTTGAAGTCCCACCCCGTTGCCACACTCCCGCGCAGGTCGTTCGCGATCTGCCAGATGGCGCGATGCAGCTCTGCCCGCTCCATTTCCTTCTTGTTGTCCATGATCTCGCCTCCGTTTATTATCCCATTTTAACACAAAATTGCGATATGTTCACGATATCCAAGAAAAGACGCGAACGCGCCCCCTTTACTTTTCCCTTTTCTTATTGCATAAAAAGGAAAGGAATGAGGGCTTCCTTCAATTCATTCGTACCCCCTCATCTCATTTCTCACCGCATATTTTTACCAGAGCACCCTCTGTAGGTTCTGGTAGATCGCATCATCCTGCGCGCTGAAGCTCACGATGGTCACGCTCATGCCCGCATTCGGATGCGCATCAAACCACTCCCGAATCGTCATGAGTGCGACCTCTGCCGCCGCCTCCTTCGGGTAGCCGTAGACATCGGTCGAGATGGCAGGGAACGCGATGGTATGCAGTCCGTGTGCCCGTGCGAGGTCAAGGGAGTTCCGATAGCAGGAGCGCAGCAGCTCCGCATCGGATGCACTGCCGCTGTAGACGGGACCGACCGTATGGATCACATAACGCGCGGGCAGACGATATCCCTTCGTGATCTTCGCCGCGCCCGTCTCGCGGTCGCCGAGCGTACGGCACTCCGCGAGGAGATCCCTGCCTGCCGCCCGATGAATCGCTCCGTCAACGCCACCGCCGCCGAGGAGACTCCGATTCGCCGCGTTTACGATGGCATCTACGGCGAGCGTCGTGATATCCCCCACGAAATAGACCATCTCATTCTTTGATGCGTTCGGTTCCAATATCATCACTCCTATTTGTTTGACATAAAGAAATCACTGATAAATTCAGCCCTGCCACCTTGGTGTATCTTTTTCCCCTGTCCTCGTCGACAAATCCTCCACATAGCGCTTGCTATGCGTCCGGTTTATCTCCTTGTTCGGATGGAAAATCTACGCCAATCTGGGGGTCTGTTTTATCAGTGATTCCTTTACTCAGCTCCGAGACATAGACCTTTTGCTCCAGCTGCAGGTTCTCCATGATTTTCTGCCGGCGTTCCACGCCCAACATGGCAGCGGCTCTATCATGAAGCTTCTCTCGATGATTCGCTTTCCGAAACATCGTGCAGGGGTATGTTCTACTCCACCGTCCACTCGTTGACGTTCCAGAAGAAGCCGATGCCGCGATGTCCGAGCAGGTTGTCCTCCGCGATGCCATGCACGCGTGCGCTCACCACGTAGACAGCGTCGATGTAGCAGAGGAACACATAGGGCGGATCCTTTGCCAGCTCCTCCTGGAACACCCCGTAGAGCCGCATCCGCTCGTCGGGGTCGCTCGTACGCCGCGCCGCCAAGAGATCGTCATCAACGCGTGCGTTCGAGTAACGACCCATATTCGCTTTCCCGTTTGTCGTAAACACCTTGTATGTATGTACGTCCGGATCAAGCTGACTGCCCCAGCCGATGAGGTACGCCATCTGCCTGTCCCAGTCAATCTGCGCCGGGGTCTCCACCGTGCAGTGGATGCCGGCGGCGCACAGCTGCTCCGCTGCTGCATGGACGATCTCGATGCGGGCAAAATTATCGTTCCGCACGGTGAGCCGAAAACCAACCTCCTCACCGCCGCGCATATAGTAGCCGTCTGCGCCCCGCACGCAGCCCGCCGCCTCGAGGAGTGCCCGTGCCTTGGCGGGGTTGTAGTCGTAGCGTTCCACGTTCGGATTGTTGTAGACGTTGCGCTGCAAAGGGCCGTACGCCGGTGTTCCGTAGCCGAGCAGTGCCTTGTCGATGAGTGCCTGCCGGTCGATTGCATAGGAGATTGCAGGGATGAGGTCACGATTCCGCTGCCAGTATGGATGGGCGAAATTGAACAGGATCGCGCGGTAGTCCGTCGTCTTCATGTCATAGCAGCGGTAAGCGGGATTCCCCATGAACTGTGCCGCATTCGTCGGGGCAAGATGCGCCGCGTCGATCTGTCCGTCCGCAAGTGCCTGCGCCTCCGTGACATCGTCCTCAATGATCTTGAAGACGAAGCTGTCGACCTTCGGTGCGCCGCGATAGTAGTCCTCGTTCTTCACGAGCACGATCCGATGCCCCGCCTCCCAACGGTCGATTCGGAAGGGTCCCGTGCCGACGGGGCTGCGGAAGAATCCTGTCGTCCTCAGATCCCGCCCCGCCAAGAGATGTGCGGGCAGGATCGGCTGCACCATATAGTCGAGAAAGGCTGTATTCGGCGCGGACAGGCGGATGCGCACAGTCTTGTCATCGAGCTCGGTGATCTCACGCACATCCTCAAAGTTCTGCGTATTGAGCGAGTCCGTCAGCGAATCTCGGATCGCCTCGATGGTGAACTTCACATCCGCCGCACGCAGCGGTTTCCCGTCATGCCAAGACACGCCGTCACGCAGCCGAAATACATAGGTATAGGTCTCCGGATCGTATTCGTACGACTCCGCCAGTCCCGGCACCGTCGCCCCCGTCGCATCCCGCCGCATCAGCCCGTCAAAGAGCACCTGCTCGATCACCCCATACTCGTTCAAAAGAGGATTGATCTGATCGTAGTTCTTCGACCCAAAGACC
The DNA here is from genome assembly GCF_057271695.1 of Centipeda sp. (in: firmicutes). NCBI lineage: Bacteria > Bacillati > Bacillota > Negativicutes > Selenomonadales > Selenomonadaceae > Centipeda > Centipeda sp. (in: firmicutes). Next base: position 12,619 of record NZ_DBHIVL010000042.1, on the reverse strand, counting down.
AACTGCTTGCCGTGTCCCTCGTCCGCACGCTCCGTGCCGCAGCCGCCGACGAGTGCCAGGAGGACGAACGCCATGCACAAAAGCAGCAGTTTCTTCACTACATCACCCCCTCCAATCGAACGTATTTTGATTTGCATTATAAAAGCTCTTTCTCATTTTCGCAATTGTATTTTGAAAAAAATTTTCCGTTTCGTCACTAAAAGTTTTTTCAAAATTTTCCTGAAAACCTGTTGTTTATGACAGGTCACAGGAGAAAATTTTTATGATAAGATACGTATAGGAAGCACTGATAAATTCAGCTTGTGTCTCTTGACGCATCTTTTTTGCCCGCACAACGCCTGCAAATCCTCCACATAGCTTTGGCTATGCGTCCGGGTTGCCTCCTTGTGCGGACGAAAAAATCTACGCCAATCTGAGGGTCTATTTTATCAGCGATTCCTATAGTCAAACGATTATGAACAGCGGAGGTGTGTTCTATGAAACTAAAATCATTTCTCCTTGCCGCGATCTTCGCGTTCATCCTCCCCGCATCCCTCGCTTCGGCGCAGCTCACGGATGAGGATATGGCACTCGGCGGCATCCGCATCGGCGATACGCGTGCCGATGTGGAGGAACTCTACGGCAGGGGCAATCGTGTCGCGGACGGCGTGGATGTGTGGAACGGCGAGGATGTCGGCATACACGTCATCGACTACGGTGCGTCACTCCTCTTGACATACCGCAGCACCGAGAGGGGCTGGCACGTCACCGCCGTGCAGCTCGGCGTGAACGACGTGAATGAGTACCTTTCAAAGCCGTCGGAGGAGTCGCAGAGCCTTGAGACACCGCGCGGCATCCATCTGGACAGCACGGCGGAGGATCTTGAGGAGGCGTACGGCTACCTGCCGAAGCCCAAGTGCAGCAACAACGCCCCGCCCGTCTGCGGCTACTTCTACGACGGGGAAACGGCACAGCTCGCATTCTACATCTGCGCCGAGCACAGCCCCGGAATCCGCTCCATCTGGCTGCACGAGAAGTAACGCACCCAAAAGCATAAGAAAACGGCTGCTGTGATGAAGGTCTCCCCTTCGCACAGCAGCCATTTTTTCCTTAACCGAGGTTATGGAAGCACTGATAAATTCAGCCGCGCCATCTTGACGCATCTTTTTTGCCCGCACAATGCCTGCAAATCCTCCACATAGCTTTGGCTATGCGTCCGGTTTGTCTCCTTGTTCGGACGAAAAAATCTACGCCAATCTGAGGGTCTATTTTATCAGCGATTCCCTAAACATTTTTTCAAAAATACACCGTGAGACTCATCCCGAGCACCTTCTGCCGTGCGCCGTCAAATGTACGCCCCCTAAAGAGCGGTGCGCCGGAGCGGGCGGGGCGCAGGTCGAAGCCCTCGACGGCGAGTGCAACGCCGCGTGCAAGGACGATGTCGGCACGCGCCCCCCAGCCGCGGAATCCCGCACGCCCGAAGAAGGTCGGGTCGCCGTCCATCGCGTGATGGAGATAGGTCGCACGCGGCTGATGATAGTAGGCGATCCACGCGCCGTAGTCGCCCGCCTTCTCCACATCGGGCGAGGGGCGCAGACGGAGCGTCGCCACATATCCGTGTCCCTCGTCGTCATAGTGGTCGAGATCGGTCTCTGCGCGCCCGTGCAGGTACTCGACCTCGATGCTGCGGTATCGGTCAAACCGATAGCCTGCGAAGAGTTCGAGGATGCGCTGATGGTCGATGCCGTTGTGGAGGGCAAGTGGGTCTTTCATCGCCTGCACCCGCGTGACGGCTGGCAGCTCCGTCTCCATATCGTAGTAGAACGCACCGCCCATCCACTTCGTCCAGTTCCGTTCATAGCCGAGGATGACGCCGCGTTTCCGCTTGTCTCCTGTCCGCGCGACGGTGCGCCCGTAGAAGATGGAGGTCATCCCGACGCTCTTGTCACCGTATCGCCAGCGCACGCCCTCGACACGCTTGTCAAAGACGTTGCCCTCAATCGGGGTGAAGATGAATCTGCCCGCGCGGATCTTCGCACCATGTCCGTTCTCGTGTTCGGCGTAGAGGCGCGAGAGGTAGAGATGACGGTCATTCCGATGTGCGCCCGCGATCGTGTCCTTGTCATAGCGGATGTCCTCGAGCATCCCGCTGACGCTCCACCCGCCGCCAAGGTGAGCGGTCGGGGCGATGCGAAAACGGCGCGTAGAGAGGAACACGTCCTGCCTTTTTTCACGGAGGGAAGCTCCATGCGTGCCTTACCATAGAGCCAGCGGTAGTCGCCCCAGAACTCGAAGCGCGGTGTTTTTTCGACATTCGCTGTGTCCGTCGGCCGCTCTGCCGGTGCGCTCTGCTCCGTCGCATCAGGCGGGAGCGCGGCAGCTGCGGCGGGCATGACACAGGAAAGGGATGCGCCCATGAGCGCGAGGGGAACAAGGTGGTGGATGTGTCGCACGATGTCCTCCGTTCTGATCGTGTCCAAATGGGCAGAAATTGTTTTGTCGTAAAACTTATTTTATTCTACCATGAATCAAGTGAATTCACAAGAAATCACAGAAAACGCTCTATAAATCGTTTCAACTTTTTAGATAATAGGACTTTTCACGCAAGGAATTTTATACATTCCAAACGAAATAATATAAATGGAAGGAGGTGCAGCGATGGAACGACTGCGATCATTGTCCCTGCTTTCCCTCTGTCTGCTCGGTGCGGTCTGCCTCCTTCTCTCCGCCGCGCGTGCGGATGCGCTCACCCTCGGCTATGACCGCAACTATGGCACGGCGTATGTCAACATCCTGCGCCGCGCGAGCATGGAGCCGATGGAGATGTTGGGATGTACGCACAAGCGTCTCGAGCTGTTTCAGGATCGCCACGTGGATGCGATCGAGGTCTACGATTTCGAGGCGGAGCGGTTTCAGCGCGGAACGTCGGAGTCGCTGTACTGGTATCCGCATTTCACGGCGACGGTCGTGTTCGCCGTGCCCGAGGATGCGCCCGTGCCTGTGACGCGCTGGGCGGATCTCCGACAGGATGTCACGGTCGTCCTGCCGGACAGCGCACCCGCACGAGAGATCTTCTTTCTGCTGCTCGCCCAGCGGATGGGTCCCGATTTCGACACGGCGTTTCATCGGCTCGCACGGATGAAGGAGGAGGGACGGCTCCGCTTTTATCCCGTCCATCGCGGCGTGCGGAGCATCTTCGCCGGCGGGGATGTGCGCGACGTCTATGTTGTCTTTGACCACGAGGCAGACCGCCTCATTCGGCGCGGCGCACGTCTCACGGTTGTCACCCCTGCGGATGGGACGCTCTCGTTCACAAAGGGGCTGCTCTCGCGCACACCGCTCACATTTTCCGACGCGCTGCCTGAGGATCTGGCGGCGGCAGGCTACCCTCCGCACGCAGATGTCCTCCCCGCGCGTGCGGTGCCGCCCGATTTTCTCCTCTCCCTGCGTGCAGCAAACGCACGCTACTACACGGAGATCCGTCAACGCCCCCCTCCTCACGCCGTCAGAGCCGCATGAGCGGTTCATCGTCCTCGTCCTCACCCTCGTCTGGGGGATGACGTTCCGACAGCGCGTGCTCCACCACGGAGCGCGGCGCGCCGTCCTTCTCCTCATCGCCATGCTCCTGCTCTGGGAGCTCGACCGCATGGCGAAGATTCTCGCGTTCACACACGACGCGGCATTCGAGTGCCTCCTCTGGTATCTCTACTATGTGTTTCGCGGCGGTCTCTCGGTGGCACTGCTCTGGATTGCATGGGCATCGGATGAGGACGTGCTTAAACGCGCAATGCCGCCGTGGCTCAAGGCAGTCTTCGGCATCAACCTCTTCCTCGCCGTGCTCATTCTCTGTAACGATCTGCATCATCAATTTTTCTACTTCACGTGGAGTACGGAGACGATGGAGTGGTCGGAGCATCTGGCGTGGGGTGCGTATGCCTACTGGACACTCTGGTTCATCGAGATCTTCGCCGCGCTCCTGCTTCTCCTCGAAAAGGCGAAGGCGCAGCAGGTTCTGCAAAATGCGATGATGCTCCCGTTTGCGCTGTTTTTTCCTTCATCGTGTACTCAATCGCCTATCAGTGGATCGCGTGGGTACAATGGGCGGAGCTGACATCGGTGACGGCACTGTTCTTTCTGCTGCTCATCGAGCTCTGTATGCGCACGGGGCTGATGCCGTCGAACCGTCTGCATCAAAAGTTCTTCACGCACTCACGGCTCGCGATGCAGCTCACGGATGCGGCGGGCATGCCCGTCTTCGTCTCAGCGACGCGGACACATGCGCCGCAGCGCGATATCCGTACGAACCGCATGGAGGTGGACGGCGGTGCGCTCCTCTGGCAGGAGGATCTCTCCCTCCTGCACGAGCAGCAGCGGCGGCTCACGCTGACCCGTGACACACTCCTGCGTGCACGGCGTGTCCTGCGGGAGGAGCACACGATCCGAAAGCGGCTTCTCAGGCTCATGCTCCGCCGTCAGCTCTCGGAGGAACTGGAGGCGATCCTCGCGGCAAAGCGGCCGCTCCTGCGTGCATTCCGCGAGCAGCTCATGGCGACGGACGACGAGGCGGCGGTCACGCTGCTGATCCGTCGGCTCAACCTGCTCTCCTCCTATCTCAAAAAACGCTGTGTACTCTTCCTCAAGGGACAGGAAGACGGCTACATCCGCGCCGACGAGCTCTCGATGGCAGTCTCGGAGACGTGCACCTACCTGCGCCCGCTCGGGCTGCGCGTGGGCGTGGAATGGGCACAGCAGGAATCGCTTCCGGAGGCGGATGCGCTCGCCGTCCGTACACAGCGGCAGCGCAGCCGCAGCGTGACGACCGCCTCGATTCGTGCGGGGCTGGATCTCATGCCCGATGGGCTGCTCTTTGCCCGTGCGGATCACAGTGCCGTACTCGTCAACATCGCCATGCTGCATTTCATGGAACGGCTCTGCGGGCGGCAGTATCGGAATGCGGCAGTGTTCTGGCAGGATCTGTTGGCGTTTGATGCGCCCACCGTGGCGGAAAAGGAGCTGCGCGCGAACGCAGTTCTCTTCCGCTTTGCCGCCGGCGACGTGTGGCTCGTGCAGCGCGTACAGCTCGCGGGCGATCTGGACGGCTGGCAGCTGACCGCCTCCTGTGTGACGGAGCTGGATGCCGTCACGCGCGAGCTCGCGGCGAAAAACGAAGCCCTCACGAACATGATCGGCGCACAGAAGGATCTGCTCGCGCGGTTCGAGAAGGCGGAGCGTCACCGCGCCCTCCACGAGATCACCTCGCGCGTACACGACATCCTCGGTCAGCGCATCAGTATGCTCCAGCAGCTGCTCGCAAGTGCCGCGCCGAAGGACGCACTGGATACGATCGTACGGATCGACAGTCTCCTGGAGTCGGTACCGCTCGCGCAGGAGGCACATCCCGCAACGCTGCTCGCCGACATGACGGACACCTATCGGCGACTCGGCATCCGCATTGCGCTCATGGGCGAGCTGCCGCGCAACCTGCGTCGCGCACGCGCCTTTGCCGCCATCATCCGTGAGGCGCTGAGCAACGCCGTCTGCCACGGACGCGCGAATGAGATCCGCATCACGCTCACGGAGCGGCGGCTGCGTGTCCGCGACAACGGCATCGGCTGCGTGGCTCTGCGTCCCGGCGGCGGGCTCGCCGGCATGATCCGCCGCGTGAACGAGCTCGGCGGGCAACTCACCATCACTCACACGCCGCATTTTGAACTCGATGCACAGATAGGGGAGAAACAGGATGATTAAAATTCTTCTTGTGGACGATCAGAAAATACTGCTCGAAGGCCTCGTCAAGATCCTCGCTCCCCTCGATGACATCAAGGTCGTCGGCACCTGCACCCTCTCTGAGCTGGCAGAGGAGGCGTGCATACGCCTTGCTCCCGACCTCGTTCTCATGGACATCTGCATGGAGGGTCGCACGAGCGGCATTCAGATCTGTGCACGGCTCAAGAAGCAGTTTCCAAACCTGCGCGTCGTTCTCATGACGGGAATGCAGGAGGTTGCGTTTCTCGATTGGGCAAAGGACGCGGGCGCGGACAGCTTCATCTACAAGGAGTCCTCAAGCGAGGCGTTCGCCGCGTGTATCCGTGCGACCATGCAGGGCAGACGCATCTACCCGAGCGCGGCCGTCGGATGTGCGTTCGGCGGCACGGACAACCCGCTCACGGAGCGCGAGATTGCCATCCTACAGCGCATCTGCCGCAACATGAACTATGACGAGATTGCCGCCGAGCTCGGCATCACAAAGCGCACGGTCAACTTCCACATCGGCAATATGCTCGCCAAGACCGGCTACAAGAGCATCGTCGGGCTTGCTGTCGAGGCGACCGCGCGCGGCTATGCAGGCAGCGCGAGCTGACTCGGACGGATGACATATGGGCGTGTACGTAGCGTACGCGCCCATATGTTTTTCATTTTTTTCGCCCAACCTGTTATTTATGACAGTACACTTTTCCACGCAATATGATAAAATAGAAAAAGAACTTTCAGAACACTCTTGTTTGTCATACAGAGGAGGAAGACTTATGGGACTCATCCAAGCAGCTGTCGGCTCTGTCGGCGGCGTTCTTGCCGATCAGTGGAAAGAATACTTCTACTGCGACAGTCTGGACAAGGACACGCTCGTCGCAAGGGGGACAGAAACGCGTCAGCGGACGCAGCTCCAACACGAGCGCGACGGACAACATCATCTCGAACGGCTCCGGCATCGCCGTGAACGACGGGCAGTGCATGATCATCGTCGAGCAGGGCAAGGTCGTCGAGATCTGTGCCGACCCCGGCGCATTCACCTACGACAGCTCGACCGAGCCGACCGTCTTCGGCGGTGATCTCGCGAGTGACCTCGTGTCCGTGCTGAAGAACATCGGCAAGCGTTTCACATTCGGCGGCGACGCACCGAAGGATCAGCGCATCTACTATTTCAATACGAAAGAAATCATGGGCAACAAGTACGGGACAGCGCAGTCCATCCAGTTTGAGACCATGATCGGCCAGTACATGCTGAACGTCAACATCCGCTGCTTCGGCGAGTACAGCTACCGCATCACGAACCCGATCCTCTTCTACACGAACGTCTGCGGCAACGTCGAGGGCGTGTATGAGCGCAGCGAGATCGACTCGCAGCTCAAGAGCGAGCTGCTGACCGCGCTGCAGCCTGCGTTCGGGCGCATCGCGGCAAAGGGCATCCGCTACACCCAGCTCATCAACTACACAAAGGACATCCGCAACGAGCTCTCCGAGGAACTGTCCGACGACTGGGGCAAGCGGCGCGGCATTGAGATCGTCTCCTTCGGTGTGTCGAGCGTCAAGGCGAACGAAGAGGACGAAAAGCGCATCAAGGAGATCCAGGACAGTGCCATCATGAGCGACCCGAACCTGCGTGCGGGTCGTCTCGCCACCGCGACGGCAGATGCCATGCGCACCGCCGCCGGAAACGAGGCGGGCATGGGCGGCGCGTTCGGCTTCATGGGCATGGGCATGGCGGGCAATGCCGGCATGGGTGCGATGGGTGCGTTCGGTCCGCAGAGCGGAGCTGCCCCGCAGGGCAATCCACTCGCAGGTGGTGCAGCAGTCGGCGGCATGGCAGCAGGCGGTGCGGCAGCAGGATGGACGTGCGGTTGCGGACAGAGCGGCAACACGGGCAAATTCTGCGCCGGCTGCGGCAAGCCAAAACCGGCACCTGCGGCAGGATGGATCTGCCCCTGTGGGCACACAGGCAATACGGGCAAGTTCTGCGCCGAGTGCGGCAAACCACAGCCGTCCGCCGATGGATGGATCTGCTCCTGCGGCACGACAAATCAGGGCAAGTTCTGCGCGAACTGCGGCGAGCCGAAACCAGCGGGTGCACCGCTCTATGCCTGCGACAAGTGCGGCTGGAAGCCCGCCGATCCCACCCACCCGCCGAAGTTCTGCCCACAGTGCGGCGATATCTTCGACGAGAACGATAAGCAGTGATTACGCAGCCAAGCGTTCGCGCAGGACGCACACCACCGTGTTATCAGCGTAAAAGAGGTGACTGATATGGCTGATACAAGCGTCAGCTACAAATGCCCCAACTGCGGCGCCCCCCTCTCCTTCCTCCCGGGGCACGACCACATAACCTGCGAGTACTGCAACACCGAGCTCGACGTTGCAACCGTCGAAAATCTCTTTCAAAAAGAGCAGGAAAAGGCAGCCCTTGCCGCCGAGGCGAAGGAATCGAAGTGGAACACCGACGGCGCGGGCAGCGCATGGGACGGCGCCGAGACTGCGAACATGATGATCCAGACCTGCTCCTCCTGCGGTGCGGAGCTCGTCTCCGACGGCAACACCATGGCGACCCAGTGCGCCTACTGCGGCAGCCCGAACATGATCCCGCGCCGCTTCGACGGCATGCTGCGCCCCGACTATGTCATTCCATTCAAGAAGACGAAGGAAGACGCCATCGCCGCGCTCAAGGAGTTCTACCAGGGGAAAAAGCTGCTCCCGAAGGCGTTCCGCGACGAAAACCGCATCAAGGAGATCCAGTCCATGTACGTCCCCTTCTGGCTCTTCGACGCGCAGGTAAGCGCCAGCATGGACTTCAGCGCGGAAACGAGGAGTCGGCGCGATACGGCGGACGAGATCATCATCGAGACCAGCCACTACCGCTGCGAGCGCAGCGGCGAGATGACGTTCCGCGGCATCCCCGTCGACGCGAGCAAACGCCTGGACGACAAGTACATGGACAGCATCGAGCCGTTCGACTATAGCGAGCTCCGCCCCTTCTCCGCGGCGTATTTCACGGGACACCTCGCCGACAAATTCGATGTCGATGTCAAGGAATCCCTGCCGCGCGCCGACACGCGCCTCACGGCGAGCGTCATCCACGCGCTGAGCAAAACCGTCAGCGGCTATACCTGCACCGCCCCGAGCGGCAGCTCGAAGATCCGAAAGCAGTCGGGCGATGTCCGCTACGCCATGATGCCCGTCTGGATCCTCACCACGAACTATCAGGGCAAGCCCTACACCTTCATGATGAACGGACAGACCGGCAAATTCGTCGGTGCGGATCTGCCCAAGGACACATTCAAGGAGTACGTCTACCCGCTCATCCCGTCCGCGCTCGTCTTCGCCGTCCTCTTCTGGCTCGGCTGGCTCATGTTTGATCTGTAGGAGGTGCGGCAAATGATGAACGAAATGAAATATGGACGCAGCACGCTTCTTGCTCTGCTCCTCCTCTGTCTCAGCCTTTTCATCCTCACCGTACCAAAGGCGGCGGATGCCTCGGGCATCGGAAACGCACGCGTCATCGACGAGATGAACCTCCTCTCCGATGCCGAGGTGCAAAAACTTGATGCGCAGCTCGCGGCAGTGGAACGGACACACCGCATCCGCATCCTCGCGGCAATCGTCAGTGATTGGAAAGACAAGCCGCTGAAACCGCTCGCGGAGAACATCATCAAGACCATCGCCCCCGGCGGTGAACGCGGCGCAGTCCTGCTCCTCCTTTCGCCCGAAAACAACACCTACTACGTCGCCACGGATACAAGGCTCGCCACGCGCATTACCGACGAGGGCATTGAGCACCTCACGGAGAAATTCCTGCCCGCCTTCGAGAGCAAGAAATACGCCGATATGTTCACGGCATTTGGTCAAGTCGCGGGCGAAATGCTCACCTACTACGAGAAGGAAGGCACCCCATTCACCACGGGCGGCGCACTCAGTGCCGTTGCACGTGCAGTCGCAGCTGGGGGGACACAGACAGCGGATGCGGGACTGGGCGCTGTGCGCGTGATCGACGAGTCCGACCTCATCACCGATGCCGAGAAGCAGGCACTCGACGCGAAGCTCGCCGCCTATGAACAGGCGCACGGCATCCGCATCCTCGTCGGCACGGTCAAGAACACGCACAAACAGGCGCTCGGCAAGGTTGCCAACGGTGTTGTTGACCGCATCGCGGACGGCGGTGCAAACGGCACCATCGTCCTCCTTCTCGCACCGAAGGAGCGCGACTTCTACATCTCCACCGACAACAAGATGCGCGTGCGCATTACCGACGACGGCGGCATCGAACACCTCGCCGAGCAATTCGTCCCCGCTCTCAAGGAGAACAAATACGCCGAGGGATTCACCGCATTTGCAGCGGCTGTGGATGAGATGGTGACATACTATGAGAAGGAAGGCAAACCCTTCAACCCCGATGCCTTCCTGTTCACCATCGTCGCCCTCGTCGGTGCGCTGATCCCTGCTGCCATCGTTTACTGGTTCATCTTTGCCAATCTCTCGGACAGCATGCTCAGTGTCCGAAGTGCCCACGAGGCGGATGACTACGTCGAGCGCGGCAGCTTCCGCCTCACACACCGAGAGGACGTCTTCCTCCGCACCACAGAGTCCCGTGAGACAAAGCACAAGGAGACCGCCTCCTCCTCGTCCTCCTCCGGTTCCTACATCAGCACCTCCAGCCGCGACGAAAGTCATGGCGGCGGCGGCGGGAAATATTAGGGAAGCACTGATAAATTCAGCCGCGCCATCTTAGCGCATCTTTTTTGCCCGAACTTTTTCGGCAAATCCTCCACATAGCTTTTGCTATGCGTCCGGTCTGCCTCCTTGTTCGGACGAAAAAATCCATGCCAATCTGACGGACTTCATTATTATCAGCGATTCCCTGGAGGTGTCATATGCCCGATACAAGTGTCAGCTACAAATGCCCCAAATGCGGTGCGCCGCTCACCTTCCTCCCCGGACACAACCACGTCACCTGCGAATTCTGCGATACCAAGATCAGCATCGCGGAGATGGATGCCCTCTTCGAAAAGAAGCAGGAAAAGGCCGTGCAGGCCGCGGAGAAAAAAGAGGCGGAGAAGAACACCGAGAGAGAACGCAGCACATGGGATGATGCCGAAACGGCGCACATGATGATCCAGACGTGTTCCTCCTGCGGTGCAGAGCTCGTCTCCGACGGCAACACCATGGCGACTGAGTGCGCCTACTGCGGCAGCCCGAACATGATCCCGCGCCGGTTCGACGGCATGCTGCGCCCCGATGTCATCATCCCGTTCAAGAAGACGAAGGAGGAGGCAGTCGCCGCACTCACGGAGTTCTACAAGGAAAAACGCCTGCTCCCGAAGGAGTTCACCTCCGAGAACCGCATCAAAGAGATCCAGTCCATGTACGTCCCCTTCTGGCTGTTCGACGCACATGTGAACGTCGATGCAAATTTCAATGCGGAGCGCACGAACACCCGCGAAACAAAGAATGAGACCGTCACCGAAATATCCCACTACCGCTGCGAGCGCAGCGGCGAGATGACGTTCCACGGGATCCCCGTCGATGCCAGCAAGCGCATGGACGACTCCTTCATGGACAGCATCGAGCCATTTGACTACAAGGATCTCGTTCCCTTCTCCGCCGCATATTTCACAGGACACCTCGCGGACAAATACGATGTCGATGTCAAGGAATCGCTGCCGCGCGCCGACAGCCGTCTCGCAGAGAGCGCCTCCTGGGTGCTCGCCACCAGCGTCAAGAACTACACCAACGTCACCCCCGAGGGCGCGCCGCTGATCCATAAGGAAGAGGGGAATGTCCGCTATGCAATGCTGCCCGTCTGGATCCTCACCACGAATTACAAAGGCAAGCCCTACACATTCATGATGAACGGACAGACCGGCAAAGTCGTCAGCTCCTCGCTGCCGCGGGACAAGTTCAAGGGACGCTATTACCCCCTCGTGCCCGCCGTCCTCGTCTTTCTCATCACCTGCTACATCGGCTGGCTGATCTTGGACTGGTAGGAGGTACGGCACATGATGAACGAAATGAAACACGGACGTAGTGCACTTCTCGCGCTGCTCCTCCTCTGTCTCAGCCTTTTCATCCTCACCGTACCAAAGGTGGCGGATGCCTCTGGCATCGGAAACGCACGCGTGATCGACGAGGCGGATCTCCTCACCGATGCCGAGGAGCAGGCACTCGATGCCAGCATCGCCGCGCTTGAGAACGCACACGGCGTGCGCATCCTCGTCGGCAACGTCAAGGACACGCACGGACAGGTGCTCGGTGAGATCGCAAATGCCGTTGTCGACCGCATCGCGGACGGCGGCGCAAACGGCACGATCGTCTTCCTCCTCGCGCCGAAAGACCGTGATTTCTACGTCTCCACCGACAACAAGATGCGCCAGCGCATCACCGATGAGTACGGCATCGAGTACCTCGCAGACAGCTTCGTCCCCGATCTCAAAGACAACGAATACGGCAAGGCGTACACCGCATTTGCCGCCACCGTGGACGAGATGCTGACCTACTACGAGAAGGAGGGCAAAGCATTCATCCCCCTCGATCCATGGGCGATCGTCGGGATTCTCGGCACGGCTCTTCTCCTCGCAGCGATCGTCTCCGGTTCGATTTCCTCCTACCTCGAGGAGGGAATGGATACCACCGAACAAGCGTCCGAGGCGGATGACTACCTCTCATACAGCAGCGTCCGCATCACACACAGCAAGGACATCTACATCCGCACCTCAGAATCCCGGCGGGCGAAATACGAGAAAAAAACCTCGTCCTCCGGCTCTCACATCACCACCTCCAGCAGTGACAGCGATCACGGCGGCGGCGGTGGAAAATACTAAGGAAGCACTGATAAATTCAGCACCGCCATCTTGACGCATCTTTTTTGCCCGCA
>NZ_DBHIVL010000041.1:17817-19237 GCF_057271695.1 Centipeda sp. (in: firmicutes) | reverse complement strand
GTTTAAGGAGGATCTTTTCATGGAAAACGCAATCATGGTCGCAGGCGCTCTTATCGGTGCGGGTCTCTGCTTTGGTCTTGCCGCGATCGGCGCGGGCATCGGTGACGGTCTTGTCACGGGCCGCTTCATCGAGGGGTTGGCACGTCAGCCGGAGGCGGGCGGCGTTCTCTTTACGCGTACGCTCATCTCGGTCGGTCTGATCGAGGCACTTGCCATCATCGGCGTCGTTTTCGGTATCATCATGCTCTATGCAAATCCGCTGATTAAGTAAGCACTTGGAGACAGCATGGATTTTGCAAAGGGGGCATAGGAATTGAGTGAAATTACGCAAGGGCTGATTGATCTCAACGGGACGCTGCCTGTCCAAATTATCAACTTCTTGATTCTCGTTGCACTCCTGCGTGCGGTGGCGTACAAGCCGATTGTCCGCATGATGGATGAGCGTAGGGCGAAGATCGCCGAGAGCATCGAAAAGGCGGACGCGGATGCGGCCGCTGCCGAGGCGACTCTCAATGAGTACAAGGCGCAGCTTGCCGCCGCGCGTACGAAGGCACAGGAGATCGTCGATCAGGCGGAGAAGCGTGCCGGCGAGGAGCGTGAGGCGAGCATCCAGGCGACGAAGCGTGAGATCGAACAGATGAAGAAGGCGAATGAGCTGCAGATGGAGCGCGAGCGTGCGCAGGCGGTTGAGCAGCTGAAAGCGGAGGTTGTCGCCCTGTCGCTCATGGCAGCGGGTAAGATCATCCAGAAAAATCTGGAGGCGAAGGACAACGATGCCATCATCGGCGAGTTTATTGCAAAACTCGACGCGAACAAGATTGGTGATGCGCCATGCTGAACATGGAACTTGCACGCAAGTACGCACGCGCGATCTTCGAGCTTGCCTGTGAGGATAACGCACTCAAGGAGTACGGCGCGGATCTGGCGAAGGTCCAGCAGCTCTATCAGGACTGCCCTGAGCTGAAGGCGTATCTCTGCAACCCGAACATCCAGCCGGAGGACAAAAAGTCCCTCCTGAAGGAGGTGTTCGAGGGCGGTGTGCGCGAGACGGTGCTGAACTTCCTCCTGCTGCTCATCGACAAGCGGCGCATGATGGTATTCGACGCGATCAGCGCGATCTTCGGACAGCTCTCGAACGAGAAACTCGGTATCGCCGTGGCGGATGTCACGACGGTGGAGGCACTCGCACCCGCACAGGTGAAGGAGCTGACGGAGAAACTCGAACGCATCACGGGCAAGCAGGTAACTCTACGCGAGCACCGCGATTCCTCGCTCATCGGCGGCGTGGTGGTGCGCATCGGCGACCGCCGCATCGACGGCAGTATCAAGGGGCGTCTCGAAGCAATGACGGCAGAGTTAATGGCGAACTAGCGGGGTGACAGCGAAATATGAAAATGAATCCGGAAGAGATTACTTCCAT
>NZ_DBHIVL010000041.1:0-17717 GCF_057271695.1 Centipeda sp. (in: firmicutes) | reverse complement strand
ATCGGTCAGAAGGCATCGACCGTTGCACGCGTTGTCAAGACGCTTGAGGACGGCGGCGCGATGGAGTACACGATCGTTGTCGCGGCAACGGCTGCGGACAGCGCACCGCTCCAGTACCTCGCACCGTATGCGGGCGTTGCTATGGCGGAGTACTTCATGTACAAGGGCGGTCATGGGCTGTGCGTCTATGACGACCTCTCCAAGCACGCGGCTGCGTACCGTGCGATGTCGCTGCTGCTCCGCCGTCCGCCCGGACGCGAGGCATACCCGGGCGACGTGTTCTACTTACACTCCCGCCTCCTCGAGCGCGCGGCGAAGCTCTCCGACGCACTCGGCGCAGGCTCCATCACGGCACTGCCGATCATCGAGACGCTCGCGGGCGACCTTTCGGCGTACATCCCGACGAACGTCATCTCGATCACCGACGGTCAGATCATGCTGGACACCGACTCGTTCTACTCGGGTATCCGCCCGGCGATCAGCGTCGGTCTCTCGGTCTCCCGTGTCGGCGGTTCCGCACAGATCAAGGCGATGAAGCAGGTCGCGGGCACGATGCGTCTGGATCTCGCGCAGTACCGCGAGCTCGCGGCATTTGCCCAGTTCGGCTCCGACCTCGACAAGGCGACGAAGGCACAGCTCGATCGCGGCGCACGCATGGTCGAGACGCTGAAGCAGGCGCAGTACAGCCCGCTCTCCGTTGCCGAGCAGGTGCTTGTCATCTTCACGGCGGTACGCGGACATCTCACGGACATCCCCGTGGGCAAGGTTGTCACGTTCCACACGGACTTCCTCAAGTTCATGCGTTCCTCGCATCCCGAGATCGCATCGGCGATCACGTCGAAGCAGAAGCTCGACGATGCGCTCGAGGCGGACATCACGAAGGCGATTGCGGAGTTCAAGGACACCATCTCCTACAAAGAAGCGTAAGGGGAGAGGTGACTGTATATGGCAAATTTACAGGACATCCGTCGCCGCATTCGCAGCGTTAAGAGCATCCAACAGATTACAAACGCCATGGACATGGTCGCGACCTCGCGTCTGCGCCGTGCCAAGGAGGCCGCAAACAACAATGCGCCCTACGCCGAAAAGACCTCTGCGGTCATTCGGAGCGTCGCGGCGGCGGCAAGCGGTGTCTCGCATCCGCTGCTTGAGCAGCACAGTGAGGGCAAACGCCTCATCCTCGTGATGGCGGCGGACAAAGGCCTGGCGGGTGCCTACTCGAGCAACGCGCTCAAGACGGCAATGACGCTCGCCCTAGACAAGGCGAACACGCAGATTGTCGCGGTCGGGCGCAAGGCGCGTGATTTCTTCAAGAATCGCGGCTTTGACATCGTGCACCAGCGCGTTGGCATCAGCGAGCGTCCGAAGGCAAGCCACGCACAGAAGCTCGCGGCGCAGCTCATCGCTGCGTTCGAGGCGGGCGGCGTGCAGGAAGTCTACATGGTCTACACGCGCTTTGTCTCGGCGATCACCTGCGTCCCCGAGATCGTGAAACTCCTGCCCTTTGCGGCGGAGAGCGAAAACGCGGCGCACGCGCAGGCACAGTACATCTATGAACCGAATGCCGAGGAGGTGCTCGGGGCACTGCTGCCGCAGTACCTGTTCACCACCATCTATGCGGCGCTCCTCCAGTCGGCGGCGAGCGAACTGAGTTCACGCATGAACGCAATGAGCAACGCGACCGACAACGCAGGCGAACTCATCGGGAAGCTCGACCTCTACTACAACAAGGTACGTCAGGCGGGCATCACGAACGAGATCAACGAGATTGTCGGCGGCGCCGAGGCACTCAAGTGACATCCATGCACAATGGGTACATGGAGGTAAGGAGGTTTTCCATTGGCAAAAGGTAAAGTCGTACAGGTCATCGGACCTGTCGTAGATATTGAATTCCCGGCGGGCGAACTGCCGGAGATTCTGAACGCCATCAAGGTCACGGGCAAGACCGCCGACCAGGAGGTGAGTCTCACGGTCGAGGTCATGCAGCATCTCGGCGACAGCGTTACGCGCTGCATCGCGATGAGTTCCACCGACGGCCTGATGCGCGGCATGGACGGCGACGATACGGGTGCGCCGATCAAGGTGCCCGTTGGCGAGGCGACCCTCGGACGCGTCTTCAACGTCCTCGGCGAGCCGGTTGATCACAACCCCGAGCCCGTCGGCAACAAGGAGGCGTGGCCGATCCATCGTCCCGCACCGAAGTTCGACGATCAGGAGACGTCGACGCAGATCCTCGAGACGGGTATTAAGGTCGTTGATCTGATTGCTCCGTACTCGCGCGGCGGAAAAATTGGTCTCTTTGGCGGCGCAGGCGTCGGCAAGACCGTTCTCATCATGGAGCTCATCCACAACATCGCGACCGAGCACGGCGGCTACTCCGTCTTTGCGGGCGTCGGCGAGCGTACGCGTGAGGGCAACGACCTCTGGTCGGAGATGACCGAGTCGGGCGTTATCGACAAGACCGCACTCGTCTACGGTCAGATGAACGAGCCGCCCGGAGCGCGTATGCGCGTGGCACTCACGGGTCTTACGATGGCGGAGTACTTCCGCGACGTGCAGGGGCAGGACGTGCTTCTGTTCGTTGACAATATCTTCCGTTTCATCCAGGCAGGTTCGGAGGTCTCGGCTCTGCTCGGACGTATGCCGTCCGCCGTTGGCTACCAGCCGACGCTGACGACCGACGTCGGCGCACTGCAGGAGCGTATCACCACGACGAAGAAGGGCTCGATCACGTCCGTGCAGGCGGTCTACGTCCCTGCGGACGACCTGACCGACCCCGCACCGGCTGCGACCTTTACGCATCTGGATGCGACCACCGTTCTCTCGCGTCAGATCGCCGAGCTCGGCATCTATCCCGCCGTCGATCCGCTCGACTCCACCTCGCGTATCCTCGACCCGCACGTTATCGGGCAGGAGCACTACGAGGTCGCGCGCGGCGTGCAGGCGGTGCTCCAGAAGTACAAGGAACTGCAGGACATCATCGCCATCCTCGGCATGGAGGAACTCTCCGACGAGGATAAGCTCACTGTCTCGCGTGCACGTAAGATCCAGCGCTTCCTCTCGCAGCCGTTCGCGGTCGCAGAGGTCTTCACCGGCTCGCCCGGCAAGTACGTTGCGCTCAAGGACACGATCCGCGGCTTCCGCGAAATCCTTGACGGCAAGTACGACGAACTCCCCGAGGCTGCCTTCTACATGGTCGGCGGCATCGAAGAGGCGGTCGAAAAGGCGAAGAAACTCAAAGAGGAGGAGTGACGGATGGCGACCATCAAGCTGGAGATTGTATCTCCCGACCGCATGGTCTACGCCGCCGATATCGACATGCTCATCGCCCGCTCCACGGGCGGCGAGATCGGCATCCTGCCGAAGCACATCCCCCTCGTCACGGGGCTTTTGCCCCATGCCATGAAGATTCATGTCGACGCCAAGGAGCAGCTCATCGCTGTGGCGGGCGGCTTCATGGAGGTCACCCCCGAGAAGATCACCGTTCTCGCAACCGCTGCGGAGGAGCCGATCGACATCGACATCAACCGCGCGCAGCGCGCCTACGAGCGCGCACAGGAGCGTCTGCAGCTCCTGCGCGAGAGCCCCGATACACAGGATGGCATCATCGACGAACAGCGTGCCATCCTCGCCCTCAAGCGTGCTGAAGCGCGTTTGCAGACGGCAAAGGCTCCGACACCCGGAGCGTAAGAGGTATATGGAAACGCCCCAACCGCATCGGTTGGGGTGTTTTTGTATTGGAGAATCTGTATAAACTATGGTATAATTATCCCATTCCGGAAAGGAGGTGCATTATGCCACAGATTATTCCCATCAAGGATCTCAAGGATACCGCGCGCATCTCGGAGATGTGCCACGCGAGTGACGAGCCGATCTACGTCACGAAGAACGGCTACGGTGACATGGTCTTTATGAGCATGGAGACGTACGAAAATATGCAGGAGCGGGGACATATCTACCGCGAGATTGCTCGTGCCGAGGAGGATATTGAGGCGAGGCGGACGTATGACGCACGCGAGGCACTTGCTCGCACGAGACTGAAATATGCGCTATAGACTTATTGTTCCGGCGTATGTGAATGAGCAGATCGATACGTGCATTGCGTACATCGCACAGACATATGCAATCCCGATGCAGCACGCAGCGTCTTGGATGATGTTGCAGTCGTCTATGAGCGATAGGAACATCTGCCGGAAGCCTTTCCGCTATGTCGTGATGCCTGCCTCCGGGCAAAGGAATATCGGAAGATAGCCCTCCCGCATCATAACTATCTTCTTATTTATCGTATTGAGAAGCGCATCGTCTACATCGTCGGATTCTTTCATATGCGTGAAAATTATCGGGACAAGTTGTAATTCAATATTATATACAGAAAGGAGGCATCTATGAATCTCGAAAGCTACCGCACATCCATTATTCTCGCCGTCACGTTTACGCTCCTGCTCTCAACGTTCTGGTTCTATCAGGACTTTGCGTTCATCATCTTCCTCTCACTGCTCCTACAGCTCCTCCTAAAGCCCGCGGTGGACTTCATGGAGGCGCGACGGATGCCGCGTGCACTCGCGTCGGCAATCGCCATCATTGCATTCATTCTCGTGCTCGCCGCACTCGCAAGCATCATCTCGCGCTCCGTCCTGCCGTCCTTTCAGCGTTTCGTCGCGGAGCTGCCGACCATCGGTCAGAGCCTGCAGCAGCTGCCCGTTTTTTCGGATACCGACTTTATCAAAGATGAGTTCGTGAACATCCTCGACCGTCTGCACACTGTCGGCGCAGAGGTGCTGCGTGCCTCGCTCTCCTTTCTCCTCGTCGCATTTGGGAAGGTCATCGACTTCGTCATCATCATCTTCGTATCGTTCTACCTCCTGAAAGACGGCCTCACGATCAAACTCTGGCTCGCGGATCTCTTCCCGCACACCGCACGGCGGCGCGTTCTCCACCTCTTTGACAACCTGCTCATCGCACTGCGTGCCTATATCTGCAGTCAGATCGTCCTGTGCGTCATCACAGGCGTTGTCGTCTTTGCCTACTTCACACTGATGGGGCTGCCGTATGCTTCGGTCTTTGCCCTGCTGTCGGGCATCAGCGAGTTTATCCCCGTGCTTGGACCTACGATTGCCTCGACCCTCGGCACGCTCATCACTGCCTCGGTGATGCGGGAGCTCACCGTGCAGACCGCGCTCTTTTACGTCGCGCTCACACAGATCAACCACAACGTCGTCTATCCCGCCCTCGTCGGCAAAAGCCTCCACCTCCACCCCGTTGCCGTCATCCTCGGTGTCGTCTTCGGCGGCGAGATCCTCGGCGCGGCGGGCATGTTCCTCGCCGTCCCCTTCATGGTTATCGTCAAGATCGTCATCACCGATATCTACCGCGACCGCAGGGAGATGCAGAAGGCAGAGGAGCGTCCTTCCACGCATGCGTAACAAAGCCCCGACCATATGTGGTCGGGGCTTCCTTACTTTAGCGATCCGAGAGCAGCGCCTCTGTCAGCGCGTCCATGATCTCCTCTTCCCAGATGTAGTTGCCGCTGAACTCTCCCGCGCTGCGCGGATCATCGTCCTCGGCAACAGCCTCGCCGTTCATGATGTAGACGAAGCCGTCCTTTGTCCCCGGGCGGAAGAATACGCCGGAGAGGAGACCGTATGCCTCGCCATTATGGCCGACGAGATCGATCTCGTGTGTGCGGTTGACGCGTGATGTGCTGCCGCCTGCGATTTGTATCTCGCCAAGACCATAGGAGAGTAGCGTGCCGTTTGACGTACTCCCGTTTTTCAGCGTCGGATCGTACTGCCACTGGGGGCGCAGCATCTCGGCGATGGAGGCGGGGGACAGGATCTGCTTCCCGCGGTAGCTGCCGCCGTTCATCAGCATCTCGAGGCAGTGCGTCAGTTCCTCGTAGGAGATGCGCAGACCGCCCTGCGGGGAGACCATTGTTGCGTTTGTGCCGGGGACATAGCCCTTGAGCGGAAAACGGCCTTGAATGTCCTCGGCGTACGGGATTTGCAGGTAGATGGAATCCTTCTTCGGCTGCTTGCCGCCGTAGTCGTCCGCCTTTCCGTACCAAGGACCGTGCTCGTCCCAGCTACCGTTCTCGTCCTTCTTTTGATAGATCGTGCCGAGCTTTGCAAAGTCCTTTTTGGCGAGGTTTCCGGGCACGTAGTCCGCCTTCGTGTTCAGCTGCTTTAGAATGTGTTTCCTTTGGTAGCGGTCAAAGCGCTCGCCTGTGACCTTCTCGATGACTGTGCCAAGGAGACCATAGTTGATGTTCGCGTAGCAGAAGTAGCTTCCGGGTGGCTCCTCTGTAGGTGCGAAGTGATCGCCGTTTTCGTAGTAGCGTCCCTCGGGTGTGAAAAACTCGCGCACGCTGACCGAGGGCGGGATGCTGTAGACCTTGCCGTCGCGCAGCGAGGATGTGTGGATCGCGAGCATACGAACCGTGATCGGTGTATCCGGATGGGCCGGATTGCGCAGGGGGAAGCCGAGATAATCACCTGCATCGGCATCGAGGCTGAGCTTGCCTGCCTCGACAAGCTGCATCAGCGTGAAAATGCAGAACTGCTTCGACACGGAGGCAATGCGAAAGCGCGTATCACGCGTAATCGGCTCTGTCGCAGCCGGGTCCTGACGGAGGAAGCGGCGGCTGCCGGCAAAGTGGCTGTATACCTCCTGCCCGTTCCGATAGAGTATGACGCCGAGCCCCGGCACCTTCGTCCCTGTATCGCCGAGCATTGCATCCAGACGCTTTGTCAGCTGCGCCTCTGCAGCGGGGGAGAGGGCGGCTCTGCCCGCAGTCATGGGAGCCGCCTGCACCTCGTGTGCAGAGGGGAGTGGTGCGGGGGCCGCGGGTGCATTGTTCGAGGCGGCAAAGGCCGCAGGCGCACCCAAGAAAAGAGTTGCACCGACGATGAGCGAAAGACGGCGCAGTGAAACAGTTCTTTTTCGCATAGGAGACTCCTTTCGTACAACAGAATCAGCAGCAAAATTTTTGCGAAAGAATCGCAAGATTGATTATAAAACAAAAGCTGCTCATCATACAATGGATTTCTCTCTTACAATATGCCCGCTGACGAAAGAATTCTGTATACCGGCGTCTGAGCATACAAAAACCGCCGTGTATCGCACGGCGGCTTCATATATAGAAAACTAAGGAGGAATGGATTAGGCAAGCATGGAGCGGAGGAACCAGATCTGCTTTGCGTAGTTGGTGATGTGATCCTCCATGAGGTTCGCGACGCCGAAGCAGTCATGCGCATCGGCAGCCTTGCGGATCTCAAGTGCCTGGTCGCGGAGGAGTTCGAGATCCGCAAGCGTGATCTCAAGTGCCTTCTTCTGATCGACCGCCTCATCGCCGAGCTCCTTAATCGTTGCGATTTCGAGGTAGCCCTTGAGGCTGCCGACCGGCTGTGCGCCCGCCATCTTGAGCAGCTCTGCCGTCTCATCGAGCACATCCGCGAATGCGTCATAGAGCGACTCGAGGTACTCGTGTACCGCCTTGAACTGCGAGCCGACGACGTTCCAGTGGAGGTTGTGGAGCTTGATGTAGCCGACACCGATGTTGGCAATGTAGGTGTTGAGTGCGTTGTTGAGGTTTGTATCATTTGCGTGTGACATAGTGGGAAATCCCCTTTCATAACTTTGTACTGCAGATCCTTGGGAATCTGCTTCATATCCTGTTGTCATTGACTATTATAGTCTAAGCAATTTTATTTGTCAATAGTTATTATTAAATATCAGAATAAAAATTTGTGGGAAGGACTGTTTATCTTGACAAATAGGATATTTTGTATATAATTCATATCTATAAACTATGTGTTTTTGAAAATGGAAAAGGGGAATATCCATGAGCGAGAAAAACTATCATTTTGAAACCCTGCAGGTGCGTGTCGGTCAGGAGGCGGCGGATCCCGTCACGGATGCGCGTGCCGTGCCGATCTATCAGACGACCTCGTATGTGTTCCACAACGCGCAGCACGCTGCCGACCGCTTTGCACTCAAAGATCCGGGCTATATCTACGGGCGGCTCATGAATCCGACGCAGGATGTGTTCGAGAAGCGCATCGCGGCGCTTGAGGGCGGTGCGGCGGCACTCGCGTTTGCCTCGGGGGCGGCAGCAATCACGGCGACGTTCCAGGGGCTCGCTCATGCGGGCGATCACATCGTCGCGCAGCAGACCATCTACGGCGGCTCGTACAACCTCCTCGCGCATACGGTGAAGGAGTGGGGCATCGACGTGACCTTTGTCGATCCGAGGGCGGGCGCACAGGGCTTTGCCGATGCGATCCGTCCGAATACGAAGTGCGTCTTCATCGAGACCGTCGGCAACCCGAACGCCGATCTCATCGACATCGAGGCGGTCGCACAGGCAGCGCACGCGCAGGGCGTGCCCGTCGTCATCGACAACACCTTTGCCACGCCCTACCTCCTGCGCCCCATCGAGCACGGCGCGGACATCGTTGTGCACTCGGCGACGAAGTTCCTCGGCGGACACGGCGCGAGCCTCGGCGGCGTGATCGTAGACGGCGGAAAGTTCGACTGGAAGGCATCGGGACGCTTCCCGCACCTCACCGCCCCGAACCCGAGCTATCACGGCGTGAGCTTCGTCGATGCGCTCGGTCCTGTCGCATTCGTTGTCTATATCCGCGCACTCATCCTGCGCGACACGGGCGCGGCAATCGCACCACAGAGCGCGTTCTACTTCATCCACGGGCTTGAGACCCTGTCCCTGCGTGTCGAGCGTCATGTGGAGAATGCACTGAAAGTGGTAGACTTCCTCGCGAAGCACCCGAAGGTGGCGAAGGTCAATCATCCCTCCCTGCCCAACCACCCTGACCATGAAATCTACAAGCGGTACTTCCCGCACGGCGGCATCTCCATCTTCACGTTCGACATTGTGGGCGGGCGTGAGGCGGCGTTCCGCTTTATCGACAAACTGACCCTGTTCTCGCTGCTCGCGAACGTTGCGGACGTGAAGTCGCTTGTCATCCACCCCGCGACCACCACGCACTCGCAGATGAATGAAGCCGAGCTTGCCGCCTCCGGCATCGGTGAGGGAACGGTGCGCCTCTCCATCGGCATCGAGCACGTCGATGATCTGATTGCGGATCTTGAGGAGGCGCTTGCGGCGGTCTGACGGATTGCCACTTGCCCCACGTCGCAGTATCCTGAAAAAATCCTTGCCAATGTGCCCCTCACTGTGCTATAATGCGTCATATCGCATAAGCGCATGGAGAGGTGTCCGAGTGGTCGAAGGTGCTTGACTCGAAATCAAGTGTGGTGATGAGCCACCGTGGGTTCGAATCCCACCCTCTCTGCCATTGAAAAATAAGGCTTCGTGGAGATTTTCACGAAGCCTTTTCTGCACTCTTTTTTCGGTGAAAAACAGGAATTTGGGCACATTTTGGGCACTAGAGATTTTGAACTCGTTTTTTGAGGCTGTAAAATTTACGACTACGACATAGAAAAAGAGGATGCCGTACAGCATCCTCAGATTCGTTTGTGCATCACTTTTGAGCTCTTGGAAGGAGCTGTTTGATTTCCTTCTCAGCGGACGAAAAGCTCTCTTTTGTCCCTTGTCCGATGTCTTTTTTGCAGAATACCCGTGTTTGTGGTGGTATCCATACCCTGTTATTTGCATGGACAGGCGGGACGAGGGGACAATACTCTGGTGGACAGTGCATCACTTTTTGGAGAAACGTGATGCACCTTTCTCCGTTATAGGAGTGCCAGATACTTGGACTGCTCGTCTTTTGCAATACTCAGCGCGTCCATCGCGGCTTCAGCGGAGATTCCCATGCGCTGGATCAGGCTCTTGATGTTCTTCAGGCGTTCTGTCTCTGCACCGCGCACCTCTCCTTGCATAGTTCCTTCCGCAACACCTTCGTTATACAGTTCTTCCATTACCCTGCACATAGCTGTTACCCCCTTTTCATCTTCTTTGAAAAAACGCGCGCGCTCGGCGAGCACTTCGCTATACATATCGTTCGGATTGGTGCAGAAAAAGTCGTGCATCAATCGCCCCAATGGGTCGTCGCTCTGACATTCGCCATTCACATAGAGGATATGTGTGCCGTCATCGAAGGCATCCGCCGTATCCTCGAAGGTTCGGCGCACCTTGTAGAGCGGCTTACCGCGCTTCCATATATCATGCTCTGTGATGAATATGACGTATGTTTCGGGAAGGTCTGGGAACTCCGTTCCTTTACTGACCGTGCGGGCGTCGATCATGCTGCTGTTGTAGCGTGCACGCCGTGGAATCGCGCCCTCGTCGCTGCGCTGTATCTCTACATTGTAGATCGCCACGCCATCCGTTGCAAGGGCGTCGAAGCGAACAGAACGTCCGTAGAGATTTGGTGCATTCTGTTGCGTGAAGACCTCCGTCACGTGCAGACGCTCATTTCCCATCACAGCGCGGAGGACGACCTCCATACATGGGATGTTCCCGTCAAAACAACTGTTGAAGAAGGTGTCGTCCATCAGTCGAAGTTGTTTGATCTTCTCAAGGTATTGGTTTTGATTTTGCTTGCGTGTTATGATAATCACCTCAACTCACATGCTCTACCTATATTTTATAGGGATTTCCATTTTTTTGCAAGAATGTCATTTTTCTTGCGTACCAAACACATAATCTCCAATCTGCGCAGCGGCTTCTTCCTTTGTCTTTTGCATGACGTGCGTATAAAGATCCGCCGTAATGGCAATCGAGCTGTGCCCGAGGATTTCGGAAGCTGTTTTCATGGCAACGCCGGATTGCAGCATCAGCGAAGCACATGAATGGAGTAAATCGTGAAAACGGATGGTACGCATATTGTGGCGTGCCAAGAAATCCTTGAATGCTTTTGTGAAATTGCCGGGGCGGATCGGCGATCCATTCCCACGGCATAGAACAAGATCGGTTTCGTCGTATGCATTGCCGAGCCATTCCTTATGTTGGTCTAGCTCCTCCTTTCGTCGCTTCAATATGGCGAAAACCTCAGCGGGGGCGTGAATGGAGCGAATGCTTTCAGTACTCTTAGGCGTGGAGAAATGTATTTTGTGATGAATCTCTATTACCTGCTCATCAATGGTGATGGATTGGCTGTCAAAGTCAATTTTCGACCATTTGAGCCCCAGGCATTCACCGCGCCGTAGACCGCATATTGCCGCGAGTGCGATTGCTGCTTGCCAAAAACTGTTTTCAGCAGCTGCTGCTTCTAACAAAGAACGAGTCTCCTCCGCGCTGTATGCGGATGCCTTGAACTTCTTTGCCTTTGGGATATTTGTTACACTGAGCAATGGATTCTTGACCAGCAAGCCTTTCTGTACGGCATGTCCAAGAGCTTCGTTCAGGACGCGGTGGATGTAGAGCACGGATTTCGCCGAGAGGCCGCCTTTTCCGTCCGCGCGCCCCTGTTGCAGCAGGGATGCGTAAAACTCATCGATCTGCATGGGGGTAATCGCTTTGATGTCGCAGCCACCAGCCCAAGGAATCAGGCGTTTCTTCACAATCGCCTCATACTGAGCGTACGTACTGGCTTTGACATTGACCCTGGCATAGCTGTTGAGCCATGCGTTCAAATAAGTGGATAAGGCGAGCTTTTCTGGCGCGAGAAAAACTCCTTCCTGCTGCGCCTTGTTGATTTGAAGCAGGAACTCCTCGGCATCTACACGACGGAGAAAACCGCGTTTTTTCTTTCGTACGATTTGTCCTGTTGCGGGGTCACGATAGTTGTAGCGGACATCGTAGACTTTCATCTCTGTTCGGAGTTTTCCGTTTGCATCACGCGCATTTTTTCGGATGCGCACTTCTATTGTTCCTTGCATTTGTACATTCCTTCCGATAAAATAGGAGCAGCAAGAATGCCGCTCCTCGTGGTTAAAATGGGGGATTAGGCGTGAATACCCTCCGTTAAAAACTGCTCGACGCAGACCTTAGGAATACGATACTCGCGCCCCATTTTGATAGAGCCGATCTTTTTGTTATGGACAAGCCCGTACGCCTTATTTCGTCCAATGCGAAGAATTTCTGCAACTTCACGGACGGTATAGGTGGCGGGGATGATGTTATTCGACATGAGCGACTCCTCCTTCGGATGCGGTCAGTTGCCACTGTGGACGTGGATGAGGTAATTGTTGAGGAACGCTTGACAGGCACTCTTTGAATTTTTCAGCGAAATCAACCGGGATGATTGTATCAAGAGGAAGGTTTTGGAGGCATGGAAGACCTCCAGTGATGTAGGGGGCGAATGCCAGGAGGTGCTGCAATAATACCCAGTTTAGGGCATTTTGCGCAGCCTGTACGCTGGATTCTTCCATTACAATCGAATCAGGGTGTTGTGCAAGAAATTCGATGACATTTACAGTGCTTGCCAGGATGGCAATGACATCGTATGATCTCGCTGAAAAGACACGCCAACATGGAGGCTGCATCAGCGGAACACCTGAAGTAAAATGGAATCCTGCCGCTTGCCAATCCTCAAATCTTGGGAGAGTGGGGAGCACCCACGGATTGCGTTCCCACGCCTTCCATGCGTAGTTTTTACAGGCTCTGACATAGGCGTGCTCAATGGTCTCGCATGTCGATATTTGAATGCTGACTTCCTGACCGATGACCTCCGACATCTCGTGAGGGGAATTAAAGGCTGCAAATCCGCGATGAAATTCGACGAGATACATCATAATGCTTGATCCTCCATATACTTCTGAACGGCATTCATTCGCAGAACAAGCATCCGTTGACGCTTTCCTTTTTTTGCACGAATGAGATATTCATTTCCGGTTGAACCTTTTCCTTTGAGCTTTCCTTTGGAAAGGCCAAGGTGTAATAGTTGCTCTTTAATTGTGGCTTCTTTGCTCATCCACGGCTCGCCAATGCGTTGATAGTAGGCATGGACTAGGTTAAAGGCGCAATCCCATCGAACCCATAACAAGTCGTTTCCTGCTTCTCTGAAACCGATGAAATTGTCTTCGTTTCCCACATAGCAATCTTCACTGTCTGCTACTTTGCTGTTTTGTGACATATCCACGACCTCTGAGAGTGCAATCAAAAAACGCAGTTCTGGCTTCTGATAGCGGGCTTCTTGGCTGTTATGCGTAACCCCTATCCGAATGCTGTCGTCGAATTGTTGCCATAGATTTTCGGGTAGTGTAACCCCGCAGAAAGCACTGAATCCCGAAAGGACATCTTTTGCGACACGAAGCAGGACAGCTGCGTCAATGTAACGTTTATCGCGATACGAACGAGCATAACTCTCGCGATAATCGTTTTGTAGCTGACCATATGCTGCTGTGATTTCATGCCCATATTCCGTGAGATACTGAACGAACAAGGCAAAATAGCAGCGCAGTATTTCCGAGTCTTCTTGAAAAATACGTAGGGCTTCGCCTGAAAAGGTATGCTCGTCTATCGGAATTTCTATCACGCGCAGCATACTGGATGCGCCCAATGAAAGTTTTTCCTCTCCTGTCATAACGACTGCAGAGCGAACTGTTTTTCGCACAGCCTTTGAGAAATCGCGTACATTCATTTTTTCAGGGAGAATGCCATCTCCTACTGAGCGAATGACAAACTCGGCATTGTCTTCTGAGCTCCGACTGTCCCGTATGTTTGAATTGGAATAATCATCGACGCAAATACAGGTATCCCGAAGATTCGATAGTACCGTGGCAATACTGGCACGTGTCGATGTCATGCGTGTTGTTGCGTGACCGCGATCATGATCGAACACATTGGACAGTTCACGTACCGCGGAGGTTTTCAAAGAACCTGTTCTTCCTTTTACGTAGAGAACGAACATCGAAACAGCAGAGCTTCGCTTCATCCAATACAGCATGTACCCGAGATGAGCATAAAGCCATATCAGGCAAATCTGCCATTGATTTTTTCCAACGGATAGGAAACGCAATCCCCTCTGGAAAATCTCGTTATAACGCATGGAGGCTACAGTTGGAATATCCATAGAGGCACAATGTTCTCCGCTTCCCTTCCAGTAGGAGATCACGCCGTTTATTTCCATCCATCCAGAGGATTCGACATCGACAATACGCTTCATGTGTTTGCGGCTTTTGTTGAAAGTGTCGGTTAAGTACGCTTCCATGGCAGCTGCATTGGCATCCGCGAAGAAAATGCCGGGAAAATTTTTGCGGAGGATAGGGTATGCCTGTTTGTATTTTTCCACAGGAATCTCCATTGTTTTGACTTCTCCATCCCAGTCAGGACAGCTGATCTCCAGAACATAGGAATCTTTGTGCGTGTTGTCATCCACCCAGAGTTCCTTTATGGCGACAATTCGAATTGTCGCGGATGAAATTAACTGCGGAGCCCCCTTCTTGTCTGAGGTATAGAGACCTTTCTCGGATGTAATATAGCCTACGCCATAAGAACTGGAGAGTGCTGTTGCCACAGGCGTATTGATTGCTGGATGCCATATTCCTGTGACAGAATCATATTCCGCGTGAACTGCTGGGATTGTGCTCCACGGGGAATGACTTTGACCCATTATAGATAACGCTTTCAACAGCCGCACAGGTGGAGGAGGCGTTATAGATGGTGGAACCGTATCTTTTAATGTGCTCCATATAGCGGTCTTGGCATCTGTTTTAAACATAAGTGCGTTCTCCTTTCTCTTGAGTATTGTCGTTTCCGACCAGTTGCTTGAAGGCTTCTACTTGATTGTATAAGATGTTCCATTGCTCCTGAGAGACATATTCGCCCTCTTGAATCCGGTTTAACAGCGCGTGGAGAGCTGTAAGCTCAGCTTGCACAGCCTTTGGTACGATCCATATAGGCTTTGCACTCCTTAAGCGCAGGTATAGCAATCGGCTTAGTGAAATACCTGACTCGTCGGACTTAAAGCGGTAGCTTTGCAGCATATCTGGCGGCATCGCGATCGATACGCGTTGCCACTTTTCCTTTGTCATGGACGATCACTCCTCTTTTTTTAGACTTGTTTCCCGGCCGGTGATCATAGAGTACAGGGTTTCCCGGCTTGTGATGAGAGGCGAAATTTTTCCGCGTTTTGTCCCCCCTGTGATTCTTGACATCAGAAAAGCCCAGTCACCTGATTGTGACTGGGCTTGCTGTGTACTTACACTCTTTTTGAGTACTGGTCTATGATTTGCTGAAGATCCTGCTCTGGCAATATTTGAGCGACAAACTCATTTAATGAAGGCGGCGGATTATCCAGATAAGTCAGCCGAGGGATGCAGTCTTCCCAGACTTCTAATATTTTGTGCTGCATCTTGCACATCTCTGCCTGAATTGTAGCGGTTCTCATATCCCAGAAAGCTGCAATCCTATCTTGTAGCCATAGGCTGACGATCATATATTCTTCATCAGATAAAACATTATTATTTCCTCCGTAATGTTTCTTGCTCATCTTTTGCAACAATCTGTTAATTTTTAGTGTCTTTGGTTTCTTCTTTGTGTAGCCGCTACTGAGTGGAATATCGGGGCCATCTTGTGAGACAGTCTCATAAAACTTTATGATGTATAAAATATCCTTGGATGAGAGAGAACCAGCCTCATTAGAAGTACACTCTTTGAAAAAAGCATAGAGAAACTGGTAGTTTTCCATATGTCGTGACAGGTACTTTGCATATTTTTTAAGTTCGTCCTTTGTGTAGCCTTCCTTATATACTAATTTAATGATGGTTGAGCGATTTGTTTGGATATATGATGAAAGCGCGGCTTCATTTTCAATGAATTCACAAGGCAGGAGAGCTACGCTGTCATAGAAGGTGTCATCTACTGTTGGATAGTATGCCTTTGAAGATTTCATTAGTGTCAAATAGCCGTCTATCCCAGACAAAACGAAATGGATGTATGCGTAGTATGGCACCGCATTTGGATCGCCTATATGATCATAAGAAGGAGGATGTTTCAGAGACACATTTTTTATGTTGTATGTGATTGTTTTGTAGACTTTATGACATATATTTCGTTTCGTTGCACAGGAAATATTGCCGTCTATATATTGAATGACATAGTCGATAGATTGATATGAGATGGACTGTAAAAAGCTTTGTAGGGCATCCGCATACTTTTCCATATAGACAATTCTCTGCAATCCTGCCATATCATTTGAATAGCATTCTCGCAAGATTACTCTGCTTTTAATAAACTTTACGGCATCCGTATAATTCGTATGCAGGAGCGGATTGAATTTTACAAGAGACGGGTGTTGTATACAGAGAAAAGAACCGCTTATAACTTTATCCGAACAATCATAAAGGATTTTTACCAGGCGGATAACTTCGTACCTCCATTCATCTGGTTGCTCTTTGCTATATTTGATGCCGAAAAAGTTTGGAAGGTGGTCACGATATGCCGCTATGAAACGCTTACGTTCCCATTCCTCAACCTCATCTCTTGAAGCTTTTCCTGTAGCGAGCAAAATGTAGTCATATATAGAAATTCCCCTGTTTTTAGGGAAGAGAACTCCTACATATTCCTCGTGGTATGTATCGTAATCGTATTTTGTAAGTTCTTTGATGCGATGAGATGAAAGCAGCGCATTGAATTTTGTCCAATAGGGAGTTACAAATTCCGCAATATCTTCTTTCGATAGGTCTCTTGCCGGTTTCCCATATTGGAATCGTACAATGCTAAATAATTTGTGAAGTGTTACCACAAAATGGTCGAATAAACTGTTCTCATCGAAAGAACGTATGCTTAATTCTGCATCTACATCATCAAATAAATCCTGAATTGCGGCATCAATGTTATCATACAAAGGATGTACGTTTTTATTCATACACATAATATTATGCCTCCGTATATTTTAACGTGCTTATCTCCATAGAAAGAAAAGGAGAGGAATCCTTTTCTTTCTAGGAGTAAGATAGGTTAGGCAGTTGCCGCAGCTTGCTTCTGACACTCCATACACAGTGGGCGTCCATATCGCTGCATCGAGAATGTTGCCACACGCTCTGTCAGTTTTTCGCCACACTCGTGGCAGGCGTGAACCTGTCCTTTCGCTCTTGATTTCTGTTGGAATGCCCTGCTTGTTGATGCAGCGGACAGGACGGACGAATTCTCATCTGTCCGCTGGTCGGCTTCTGGATCGTCGCCTGTTGAAATGGCGAAACTGAGAAGATAGGCGTATTTGATCGCGGCAGTCTGCGCCTTCATCACTGCCTTGTCCCCACTGTCCTGTCCACTCCCCATGCCCGAAATCTCAAGGGATTCTCCAGAATCTGCATCAACGAGCTTGATTGTGATCTTGACCGTCGCGATGTGCTCTGTGCTGCCCTTTGCGGTCGTAACTTCATGTAGATCAACCACCTCGGGAACGGTAATGCTGGCAATGCCGTGTTTGACGAAGGCAGCATTCACCATCTCCAAGACATCGGCACAGGTCGCGTATTTGTACTTATGGAATGTATTCACTCCATTCTTCGCGACATAGCGACATTCCTGCATGACCGCAATAAGTTTTTTCGCTAATTTTTGCATAGGGATTGCTCCTTTTATTTGATTTGAATATTTTCTTTTTCGCGCAGATAAATACCAGGGAAAATACATCCTTGTTTCAGGGCGTCCTTCAGTCCTTGCTTGTCCACCTTGTCCGGCATGGGGATAAGATATGCCTCTGGTATGGCTGCCCCCTCGTCGATCTGCACCTGATGTGACTTACGCCAACCAATTGAAAACTCCCTATCCTGAATCTTCTCCCCGTGGAGACAGTCGGACAAATACTGTTTGAGCCTGTCCGCCTTGTTCTTCGCCGCTGACTTACGCG
>NZ_DBHIVL010000040.1:0-19584 GCF_057271695.1 Centipeda sp. (in: firmicutes) | reverse complement strand
GTGCGGGCAAAAAAGATACGTCAAGATGGCGTGGCTGAATTTATCAGTGCTTCCCAAGATTGCCAGGAATGATTTTTCCTTCTTTCCAGAGCCTGTAATGCTCTTTCATGCAGTTTCCGCAGGGACGAAAACCGGCAGCGATGGCAGTGGCTTCATCTTTGAAAAAAACGCGGTGCTGGATATACACTTCTCCATATTTCCCATCCAGTGTTGCATTGGCCGACGGGCAGTCCATGCGACCATAGATTTTGTCTTTTCCGTTGCCGCCGAGCGTTCCTTTTTCGGGGGAAAGATACGCTTCACCATTTTCATCTATTAGTTTATATAGTCTCTGAGTCTCTACCATAATGTTCTTCCTTCCGTAAGAGGCGTTATTTTTTCTTGTGCTTCTTGTCACCTGTGTCTCTCAGACACGCCTGCAGGAGGATCTGGTTGATGAGGATGTCGGTGTTTGCGGGGGCGATGGTGGCACCGTCGACGAGTGTGTTCCATGCGCCCGCGTAGTCCTTTGTGTGGATGAGGGCGACGGCGAGGGCAGGGTAGCTGTCCGCGTTCTGTGGGGCGCGACGGATGGCGTCGCGCAGCGGAGCAACCGCCTTCGCAGGGTTGTTCTCGGCGAGGAGGGTGAGCCCGTAGTTGTGGAGGGCGGCGGCATCGTCGGGGGCGACTTTCAGATAGACTTCGTAGGCGCGGCGAGCCTCTTTGACGTTTCCTGCGCCCGTATGGGCGAGTGCGATGCCGAGGTAGGGCTCGCTGCGCTTCGTGTTGCGTTTTTGCGCGGCGGTAAAGTCGGCAAGTGCCTCGGCATAGCCTGCGCGATGCAGATAGACGAGCCCGCGATAGATGTAGCCCTCGGCATCACCCGCCTGCATAATGTGCGCGTTCGCGGCACGCAGGGCGGCATCGGAGCCGTCGGGCTGACGTGCACGGTCGCGGATGACGATGATCTCCTGCCCGTAGTTCTTGCCGGGAACTGCCCAGACACCGTTGAGCTGTGTCCAGCGTGTGAGCTGTCCGTAGATGTCGGGGCGGTTCGTGCGGATGAGGTCGTAGCGCGGGTCGGCGAGAGGGCTGCGCGGCTGTTCTTTGCGGCTGTAGGCAAGGAGGTGCTGGATATGGGCACGCGCTCCCGTGCGGATGTTGGGGAAGGAGAGTCCCTTTGCACCGTTTCCGGTTGCACCAAGACCGCAGAAATTATTTTGTTTCCAGTCGACATCGCCGCCGTATGCAAAGAAGCCCGTTTCCTTGAACGCCTGCGCGAGCGCGAGATCGGCACGCACGCCCTCATGCTCCGCCTCCTCGTAGTAGGCATGGACGAGTTCCTCGGGCGTGCCCGTGAGCTTCGGCTTCGGATTGCGGCGCAGGAGGTAGGCGAGCATCTGCTCCTCGGTCGCCGCTGCCTCGCCCATGATGGTGATTTCTGTCGGCTCTGCGGTGGGCATTGGGAGGATGTCGAGGTTCGCTGTCGGTGCGGCGAAGTGCAGCCCTGCGGCAAGTTTTGCATCCACGGTCATCCCCTGTGGAATCGTGGCGGGAAATGCGGGGCGCGGGATGTTCGGCGCGGGTTCGGTCTGTGCCGCATATGCGGGGGCGGCACAGAGAAAGGCGGCAGCGGCAAGTATGGCAGAGAGATTTTTGCAGAACACGGACATTTTCCTTTCTTTAGGAATCACTGATAAAATGAAGTCCGTCAGATTGGTGTAGATTTTTTGTCCTGTCAAGGAGACAAACCGGACGCATAGCAGAGGCTATGTGGAGGATTTGTCGACGCAGAGAGGGCGAAAAAGATGCACCAAGATGATAGGGCTGAATTTATCAGTGCTTCCTTTACTTCGTCCCGTAGAGCATGCCGATGCCGCGCATCATGAAGCACACAGGCGGCGGCATGGGGATGTTTCGCTCGGTGTTCGGGAGATAGGAGATGTCGGCGATGCCCTTCTCTCGCAGGTAGGCGACGAACTCATCCATGTTGCCGTACATATCCTTGTTCCCGAAGGTGTCGTGCAGAGCGAACGCGCCGCCCTTTTTCAACACGCGCAGAGCCTCCTCGACGAGCATGAACTTGTCCTTCTGCGTGCGTACTTCGTGAAAGACAAAATTGCTGATGACGGCATCGAAGTGATTGTCGGTGAAGTCGAGTTTTGCTGCGTCGCCGTGCTGAAATGTGCAGCGATCTGCGACACCCTCGGCGGCGGCGTTTGCCTCGCACTGTGCCTGTCCGTAGTTCCACATCGGCGGCCAGTAGTCGATGCCGTGTACCTTTGCAGCCGGATGGCGCTTTGCCGTTGCAATGCTGAGCGCACCCGAGCCACAGCCGACTTCGAGCACACTGCCGCGCCCGTCCCACGGCAGCTGATCGAGCAGATAGGCATGAATCCGCCGCATAAGCCCGCCGCCATCGAAGTCGAAGACGCGGCGGCAGTAGTACATATAGAGGACGACAACGGTCGCGACGAAGGAGAGGATGGCGAGAATGAAGAAGGGCGCGGTCACGCGGTCATATATGAGTGCATAGAGCGCGGTGAGCACGTAGAGTCCCCCCGCGATTGCTGCGAGGGTTTTCATCATCGGGGTCGAGATCCAGTTGCCGTAGTTCGTTTTCATGTTTCAGTCTCCTTATTCAGCCCTGCAATCACTTCGTCGACCTCGCGGTTGACCTCCGCACGCAGCTCTTTGAGTACGGGCGTAAATGCTGCCTCCTTCACACCGTAGGTGCGCTGCAGATCGTATTCGAGCGGAAGCCATGTGTGGGGATTGCCCTCGTTGTGCGTGATGACTGCCTCCATGCGGTCGAGTGCCTTGACGATTTTCGCTTCCTCGGTCTCCATCGCGTCCATTTCAGCAAAAAGGGAGCGTACCTCCGCCGCATAGGGTGCGGGGAGCGCGTCAATCCACTTGTCGCGCAGTTCGTGTTCGCGTGTGCGGTCGGCATCCGTCTTTTCAAATGTCGGGATGTCGCCTGTAAAGACCTCGCCTGCATCGTGCAGGAGTGCCATGAGGAGGACGCGCGTGAGATCGACGGTGGGGAATTCATCGCGCAGAAAGTACGCCATCAGTGCCATCCGCCAGCTGTGCTCGGCAACACTTTCCTGCCGTCCCGACTTCATCCACGCGTGACGCGTGCGCTCCTTGAGCCCGGCGATACAGTGAACGATGGCAAGATACTCCTTTGGCGACATAGCTGCTCCCTTCGTATGGTTGTGAAATCATTTCTATTATAGCACAGGTGTAGAACAAGTGAAATGCACCTGAAATGAAAGTGTTTCCCATTGCCCTTGTCAACACGCCGCGCATATAGTATAGTAGATGACTATAGGAGGCGGGGCTTCCTATGGGGAGGAATGTGTGTGAGACAGAAAATGGGCGTGCTCGGTCCTGTGGGGACGCACAGCGAGGCGGCGGCACGCTATCTCATGGAGTGGCAGAGCCTTGACTGTGAGATGGTATGCTTCGGCGACATCGGCGAGTGCTTGCACGCGGTGGAGATGGGCGTGGTAGATGCTGCGTTCGTGCCCGTGGAGAATTCGCTTGAGGGGGCCATCGCGGTGACACTCGATGCGCTTGCACGCTCGGATACGCTACGCGTGCGGCGCGAGGTAATCTGGCCCGTACACAACTATCTGATGGCGCGCGCAAAGGATGCTGAGATCCGCGTGGTCTACTCACATGCGCAGCCCATCGCACAGTGCCGCGACTTCCTCCTGCGGCACTGCCCACAGGCGGAGATCATCAAGACAGCGAGCACGGCGCGCGCGGCGGAGATTGTCGGGGCATCTCCTGTGGAAGCGGGGGCTGCGGCGATCTGTACGCGCCGTGCGGGTGTGCTGAACGGTCTGGTGGAGATCGCGGGCAAGATCGAGGATCGCGGATCGAACTGCACGCGCTTCTTTGAGGTTGTGCGTGATGGGGCGACCATGCTGCCCGTAGCGTCTGCGGATACCGTCCTTCTCGTCTGTCAGATTGACGGCGCACGTGCGGGCGCACTCTACGATGTGCTTGGCGAATTTGCACATCGCGCGGTGAACCTCACGCGCATTGAGTCACGCCCTGCGCGGACGGAACTCGGCGCGTATCTGTTCTTTTTTGACCTCGACGCACACAGCGATGCAGATTCCATACGAGATGCCATCGATGCCGTCGGAGAGAAGAGCATCTGGCTGAAGGTGCTCGGCATTTTCCCCGTACACACGGCACGCAATGAATAGTAAGGAGCGATATAAATGGTAGTTATTATGAACTCGGATGCCTCGCAGGAGGATATTGAAAACGTCATCCGCGCCATTGAGGAGCAGGGGCTCGAGGCGAAGGTCATGGAGGGCGCACGGCAGAAAATCGTCGGTGTCATCGGAGACAAGACGAAGCTCGCGGCGACTCCAATTGATGCGATGCACGGCGTTGAGACGACCGTTGCTATCTCCAAGAGCTACAAGCTCGCGAGCCGCGAGTTCCATCCCGCACCGACGGTGATCGACGTGCGCGGTGTGAAGATCGGCGACGGTACGCCCGTTGTCATGGCGGGACCCTGCGCCGTCGAGTCGCGTGAGCAGCTGCTCGCGACGGCGGAGATCATCAAGGCGGGCGGCGCACAGTTCATCCGCGGAGGCGCGTACAAGCCGCGCACCTCGCCCTACGCATTCCAGGGGCTTGAGGAGGAGGGGCTGAAATACCTCGCCGAGGCGCGCGAAAAGACAGGGCTCGCTGTTGTGACCGAGGTCACGGTGGTCGAGGCAGTGGATACGGTCGCCGCCTATGCTGACATCCTCCAGATTGGCGCGCGCAATATGCAGAACTTCGGCCTCCTGCGTGCGGTCGGGCGTGCGGGCAAGCCCGTCATGCTCAAGCGCGGACTTGCCGCAACCATCGACGAGTGGCTGAATGCCGCCGAGTACATCATGAACGAGGGCAACCCGGACGTCATTCTCTGCGAGCGTGGCATTCGTACCTATGAGACATACACGCGCAACACGTTTGACATCAGTGCGATTGCGGCGATCAAGCATCTCTCACATCTGCCGATCATCGCCGACCCGAGCCACGGCACGGGCAAGTGGCGCATGATCAAGCCGATGTCGCTTGCCTCCATCGCGGCGGGCGCGGACGGGCTCATCATCGAGGTGCATCCGAACCCCGCACGAGCACTCTCTGACGGCCCGCAGTCGCTTACCCCCGAGAACTATCGTGATCTCATGGCGAGCGTGCAGAAGCTCAGCCGCTTCATGGCGGAGGAGAAGATCGAACCGATGGTGAAGGGGTAAGCTGTTGCTTACAATGTATTGTACTGTGCCCCGCGCCACTTTGTGGTGCGGGGCTTTTGTGGTTCCTTCAATCAAACGTATAACATTAAAAATTGACTTTTAACACTAAAAAAGTTAAAATAGAAAAAAAGAGTTAAAAGGGAAAGGGGGAGAGATTGTGCTGCGAGAAGAATTGGGGTTGGAGATGCGCTATGCTTCGTGGAAAAAGGATAAGAAACTGCCGTTATTTCTACGTGCGAATTATCAATTTTATCGCGCTGAGATCGAATCATTCCCTTGTATTTTAATCGAGCCGGAGAGTGCCCTCGTCAGTGTAACCACACTAAGAAAGCATATAGCACAGGTAGAGTTGTTCGCTCAGCTTCCTGTTGTGCTCGTATTTGATCGTATATCCGAGTCGCGCAGAGGCGCACTGATAAAATATAAAATTCCCTTTATTGTCAGGGGGAAAATGAACTATTTGCCTTTTATCGGTACCTACATGGTGCCGGGGAAGCGTTTGCAGCCTGTACAGCACTTTCTTCTGGCGACGCAGATCACGTTTTTTTACTGTTTATACGTTTCTGCACAGGGAGTTCCTCAAGCAGTACTGTCTGACCAGCTCCCTTTTTCGGCGATGACGATGAGCCGTGTTGCGAAACAGTTGGTGGAGTCGAAACTCTTTTGTCGCCATAAAGAAGGCTTTCGTGTTATCTTGCGTAGAGCTGATGAGCCAGATGTCCTGTTCGAGCGGGCACATTCGTTTTTGCGTTCTCCAGTACACTCCGTCGGGTATGCAGATCGTACGGAGCTGACACCTGAGTTCTTCATTGCAGGTGAGTCGGCGCTATCAGAATACAGTTGGCTGAATCCGCCCTCGTGTGAGACCTATGCTATTTATCGTAGAGATTGTCCGATTGAGCTGCAGCAGGAACTCGTTGATGAGGAGCGTCAGGTGCGTGTGGAGCTGTGGCGATATGCTCCTCATATCCTTAGCAGAGACGGCTGTGTAGACCCGCTGTCACTTGCACTGTCCCTGCGGGAGAATATGGGTGAGCGAGTCGATCAGGCAATCGAGGAGATGTTGGACGATGTTTGGGAGGGACGGTATGATTCCGGGACTTTTGACATTTGAGCAACATTTTCGCACGGTTAGAGAACAGTATGTCATCATTGGGGGAACTGCGTGTGACTTGCTTATTCACGAGCAGGGCGGTGATTTCCGTGCAACAAAGGATCTCGATATGGTCTTGATCGTCGAAGCGATGACATCGAATTTCGGGGAGACGTTCTGGGCGTTTATTCGTGAGGCGGTGTATGAGACGTGGTGCAGATCGGATAAAACACCGCAATACCATCGTTTTATGAACCAAAAGTCTGACCAATATCCTAAGATCATCGAGTTGTTCTCACGACAGCCGGATTACATTATGTCAAGAACGAATATGCATTTGACTCCGATTCACGTCGATGATGACATATCCAGTCTGTCTGCCATTCTGCTGAATGATGTATACTATGAGTTCCTGCGATCAGGGATCATTTCTTCTGCTGTGGGGGTTCCCGTCTTGGACATTCCATATCTCATTGCATTTAAGATCAAGGCATGGCTTGATAATCGTGAGAGAATGTCACGGGGGGAAGATGTGCATCGTAATGACATAAGCAAACACAAGAACGATGTGCTTCGTTTGATTTCCTATGTGCAGCCTGATATTACTAAACCTGTTCCAACAGAGATTTACACGGATATAGATTACTTTTGTAACGTAATGAAAAACGAGGAGATCAATTTCAAACAGTTTGGACTGGGAAATATAAGCAAAGGAGAGGTTTTGCAAGTAATCAGAGAGCTTTACGAAGAAGTGAAGTGATTCTTTCGCACGCGAACAAGGCGCGATCGCATGAAGTCTGATCTGCATCATGCAATCGCGCCTTTAGCACTTGTTATCTCAAGGAATCGTCGATAAAATAGAGCTTCGAATTCATGCAGATTTTTCGTCCTGTCGGCAAAGAGCGGACGAAAAGATGTGCCGAGACGATGGGCTGAATTATTGGTGCTTCCTCAACCCTCTGCAATCACTTCGATCTCGCAGAGAGCTCCTGCGGGCAGTGCCTTTGCGGCGACGCAGGAGCGGGCGGGTTTCCCTGTGAAGTGGCGTGCGTAGACCTCGTTGAATGCGGCGAAGTCACCCATGTCCGCGAGGAAGCAGGTGGTCTTGACGACACGCGTGAGGTCGGTACCGGCGGCGGCAAGGACGGCTCTGAGGTTCGCGCAGACCTGTGCCGCCTGTCCCTCGACGGTATCCGAGGTGATCTTTCCTGCGGCGGGGTCGATGCCGATCTGTCCCGAGGTATAGACGAGGTTGCCGACGCGCATCGCTTGGCTGTACGGGCCGAGGGCGGCGGGGGCGTTATCGCTGTGAATCGTTTCCACTGTAAAATCTCCTTTTCATAAAAAAGGAAGCCGTTTCACAAACAAGCGGCTTCCTTTCGTCATTTCTGAGTTACGTTTAGTGAATCGTCGTAACGCGGACGGCGACGGAGCCGCCCTCGTTGTAGGTCATGCCCGCGACCATGACGACCTTGTCGCCCTCCTTGACGTAGCCGTGCGAGAGTGCGCCGCGCGTGCAGGACTCGATCATGTCCTCGACGCTCGTCCACTTGCGTCCCTGCATGGGGTAGACACCCCAGCGCAGGTTGATGTGACGCGCAATCATCGGGCTTGGTGCGTAGGCGACGATCATCGCTTTCGGGCGGTACTTCGACACAACGCGCGTCGTGTAGCCGGACTGGGTCGGCGTGAGGATCGCGGCCGCACTCGTCTCATAGGCGAGCTGCACCGTTGCGTGCGAGACGGCATCGGTCACGGAGGAACGCTCGCGAATGCTGCGTGCACGGATGATCGTGTCGTACTCGAGCGACTGCTCCATGCGCAGGGCAATCGTGCTCATCGTCTTGACCGCCTCGACAGGGTAGTCGCCGCTTGCTGTCTCACCCGAGAGCATAATCGCGTCCGCGCCGTCAAAGATCGCGTTGCCGACATCCGAGACCTCCGCACGTGTCGGGCGCGGATTCGTTGTCATGGATTCGAGCATCTGCGTTGCGACGATGACGGGCTTGCCAACCGCGTTGCACTTGCGGATGATCTCTTTCTGGATGACGGGCACGTCCTCTGCCGGCACCTCAACGCCGAGGTCGCCGCGTGCAACCATGATGCCGTCCGAGACCGCGAGGATTTCGTCAAAATTGTTGACGCCCGCGAGATTTTCGATCTTCGGGATGATCTCCATGTGACCGCCGTGCTTTGCGATCAGATGGCGGATCTCCTCCACGTCCGCCGGACGCTGGATGAAGGATGCCGCAACGAAGTCCATATCGTTCTGGATGCCGAAGATGATGTCACGCTCGTCCTGCTCGGAGATCGCAGGCAGACTCAGCTCGATGCCGGGTGCTGCTACGCGCTTGCGCGTCGACATCGGGCCTGAGTTCTGGATCGTCGTCACGATGTCCTTGCCGCGAATCTCATCGACCACGAGACCGACGAGACCGTCCGAGAGGAGCAGCGTGTCGCCCGGCTTTACCTCGTTGTAGAGGTTCTTGTGGTTGACACTGACGTGCGTCTCATCGCCCGGCGTGTCCTCGTAGGTCAGCGTGAACTGCTTGCCCTTCTCGAGCTGTACCTTGCCGCCTGCAAACTCGCCGAGACGCATCTCAGGGCCCTTTGTGTCGAGAATGAGCGAAATGACCTTCCCCGAACGCTCTGCCGCCGCGCGCACCTTGTTGATGCGTACGAGGTGCTCCTCGTGTGTGCCATGCGAGAAGTTGAAGCGCGCGCAGTTCATCCCGTTCTCAATGAGCGCGTCAACAATTCCCTCGGGATCCGTTGCCGGCCCCTGTGTGCAGATAATTTTTGTCTTTTTCAGCATATCATGTCCCCCGCTTTTTAGGAATCACTGATAAGGTGCTTCCCTTGTCCCTGAAACTTACTACTACTCATATTTTACACTCTTTTTAGAGAGAAGTAAAGGAAGCAGGATATAAAAGTACCTGAATGATTCTCCTTATGAAAGAATACAGGAATGCAATTTGACAAATCTTTGTCCTTTCCATTATGATGTAGTCTATTCTTTTGGGAAGGGTGATTTTATGGATTTTCTCAACGCGGTGGTTGGCTCGGTCAACGACTTTCTGTGGACGTATATCATCATCGTTGTGCTCGTGGGCTGCGGTCTGTGGTTCACGTTCTCGACCGGATTCGTCCAGCTGCGTGCACTGCCCGAGATGGTGCGTCTGCTTGCAGGGGACCTCGGTCGTCGCCCGAGCGGACGCAAGGCGATCTCCTCGTTTCAGGCGTTCTGTGTCAGCACCGCCTCGCGTGTCGGCGTCGGCAATATCGCGGGCGTTGCGATTGCCATTGTGACGGGCGGCCCCGGCGCGGTGTTCTGGATGTGGGTCATCGCCTTCATCGGGACGGCGACGGGGTTTGTCGAGAGTACACTCGCGCAGATCTACAAGATCCCGCGTGGACACGGGCTCTTTCACGGCGGACCTGCGTACTACATCCAGAACGCACTCGGACAGCCGGCGGTCGCAAAACTCTTTGCCGTGCTCATCTCGGTCACATTCGGTCTGATCTATGTCTCGGTGCAGGCAAATACGATTGCGCTTTCGATGGAGAAGGCGTTCGGCATCGATACGTGGGTGATGGGGGTGGTTCTTGCGGTGCTTGCGGGGGCGGTTATCTTCGGCGGGATTCATCGCGTGGCAAATTTCTCAACCCTGCTTGTCCCCGTGATGGCGGGCATCTACCTCCTTATTGCAG
This sequence comes from Centipeda sp. (in: firmicutes), assembly GCF_057271695.1. Classification (NCBI taxonomy): domain Bacteria; kingdom Bacillati; phylum Bacillota; class Negativicutes; order Selenomonadales; family Selenomonadaceae; genus Centipeda; species Centipeda sp. (in: firmicutes). Next base: position 9,525 of record NZ_DBHIVL010000040.1, on the reverse strand, counting down.
CAATCATCATCGTCCTCCACATCGATCAGGTACCCGCGATGTTTGCGCTGATCCTGCATGACGCGTTCAGCCCGCAGGCGGCAGTCGGCGGCGGCATCGGCACGGCGATTCTCACGGGGATTCGGCGCGGTCTCTTTTCAAACGAGGCGGGCGAGGGCTCGATCCCCAATGCGGCGGCGACGGCGAACGTCACGCACCCCGTCAAGCAGGGGCTCGTCCAGGCGTTCGGTGTCTATGTCGATACGTGGATTGTCTGCTCGGCAACGGCATTCATCGTGCTCCTCACGGGGCAGTATACGATTGGCGGCGATACGACGGGCATCGCACTCGCACAGGACTCGCTTGCGAGCGTCTTTGGTCCGTGGGCGTCCAGTCTGCTCGCGGTGCTCATCTTCCTCTTTGCATTCAGTTCCGTCGTCGGCAACTACTATTACGGCGAGATCAACATCCACTTCATCACGGAGAACACGAAGCCTGCGCTCTTCGTCTACCGTCTTGCCGTCGTCGCAATGGTATTCTTCGGCTGTGTGGCGGCATTTGGACTCGTGTGGAATCTCGCCGACCTCTTCATGGCGATGATCTGTCTCACGAACCTCTACGCCATCGCACGCCTCGCACCGCTTGCACGCATCGCGCTTGCGGACTATTTCACGCAGAAGGCGGCGGGCAAGAACCCCGTATTCGATCCCTCCATCATGCCCGACCAGCATGGCATCATGGGATGGGACGAGGCGCAGTTCCACGCGCAGAAGCATTGAATACGCATCTTGAAAAATAAAATATAAGCATATATGCAATTGCTTTAAGAGTAAATTGCTTGAAAAATAATTGCATTTTTTATGCAATAGATATTTTCTTTTTGAAAAGTATGTGGTGGTATTGTCCTAGATTAGAAATAGATGTTTATGGATTGCGTTGAAAAACGCGGATAGGAGGCGAACAATTTGTTCAAAGAAATGAAATCACCTCGTCTGGCTCTGCTCGTTGCAATTGCACTCGGTGGAGGCGGATTCCTTTCGTCTGCACAGAATGTGTCGGCGGCGGATGTGACGGGGAATGATGTACTGATCGACAATACACATGCGCCGTCGAATAATGTTGTCGAGCCTGGCGGCATTAGCATCGGCTCGGCGGCAGGTTATATTGGCGTAGAAGGAGATAGCGGCAATGTCACGAACAATACGCTGACATTCAAGGAGCGTCCATTCCCGGGTTATTTGACGTCTTTGTACGGAGGCATCACCTTTGGTACGGGGAATGTGACGGGGAATAAGGTGCTTGTTGATCCGGCAACACACCCGCTCGTTTCCTCTGCCAGAGATATATATGGCGGCGCTGCAAATGGCGGCGGGAACGTCGTGGGCAACCATGCCGTATTCAATGGCACGCGGCTTGAAAAGGATATGGTCGGTGGCGTGGCGCGTAAAACCGGAACGGGAGTCGTCAAGGAGAATACGGCGACGCTCAAAGGCGACGCGGTAGATGGGGAAATTTACGGTGGTTTGGCGGAACGCGGTGCCAATGGCGATGTGGTCGAGAACAAAGTGTTCATTGAGACTGGCACTGCGGGAAAAGTTTACGGCGGATTCACCGATGGAACTGGAAAGGTAACGGGCAACGAGGTCACCATCAAGGGTGGCATCGTGACAGAGGTCTACGGTGGCTCTACGGAAGGGACAGGTGAAGTGTCCGGCAATAAGGTCAACCTTGGCGACGGAACGGCTGCTCTGAAAGCGGGTTATCGGATCAATGGCACGATTTTTGGCGGTCACAGCAATGATTTGAACAAAGTCTCGAACAACACGCTGAACGTCAATGCAAATGCCGTAGCCCATAACATCAAGAACTTCGAGACGATTAACTTCAACTACAATACCCACATGGATACGAGCAACCCGCTGCTCAAGCTGACGGATTCGGGCAAAACAAAGATTAAAAAACTCAGTCAAATCTATGTGAACGGTGGACTGCTCGGTTCCGGCACACTGATCGAGAATGCGCATGGCATCGACATTGAGTCGTACACTGCGGCGGTCTCTCGGACGGGAGAAACGACGGAAACCATCATTGACAAGGATGGAGCGACCAAGATCGGCTATAAGGGCTACCGGTTCAAGGGAGCGCGCACTACGCAAAGCGAAGGGACAGACACATGGGGCGGTCGTTCGATCCTCGGCAATACAACGACGGATAATGAAATTACGCTGACCGGCAACTATGGTGTGCAGAATGTCTACGGCGGCTGGACGAGCGGCACAGGCTCGACAGCGACGGGGGAGAACGCGAAGAACCACAGCATTGGCAACACGATCACGTTCAACGGAGCGGCGGCGACCAACACGGTGGGCAATATGTTCGGCGGCTTGACGGTCTCGTCGGGCGGTAATGCGACGGGCAACCGTGCAGTGCTGAACAGCGGTAAGGTTACCGGCTCACTGACGGGTGGCTCTGTGGGGGCAACCGGCGGCAATGCAACGGGGAACTTTGTCGACATCAACGGCGGTACGGTGCAGCAGTCCACCTATGGCGGTTCAGCCGGTGGTACTGGGAAAGCGGAGAACAATACGGTTACGCTCACAAATGGTACGGTGGACGGCGACGTTTATGGCGGTGTTGCTGACTCCGGAGCCGCAACGGGCAACAAGGTCTATATCAAGGGCGGTTCTGCAACGAATCACGATGTCTACGGCGGTTTTTCAACGAATGGAAACGTAACGGAAAACAAGGTATTCATTGAGGGGGGCACGAAACGCGATGTGTTCGGTGGTCTCACGAGGAATGGCAACGCGACAGGCAACACGGTCACTGTTACGGGGGGAACGGTACGCAATATTGACGGTGGACGTGCGCTGAACGGCAGCGCGACAGGGAATACGGTCAATCTCGGCGATGGGAAAAGTGACTATGCAGGACAGGTCAACGGTGTTATCAATGGCGGTAGCGGCATGGCCTATGGTGCGGATTATCGCACGGGCAATACGCTGAATGTCTACGATAATGCAGGTGCTGCAAACATCAACAGCTTTGAGACGATCAATTTCCATTTCAACGAATATGTAAATAAGTCCGCTGCTATGCTGAGCCTCTCGGGCACAGGCGAGACGACGATAAAGAGTCTCGGCGATCTCCGTGTGAATGGCAAGCGCGGATTCAAGGGGACGCTGATCCAGCATACCGGCACAGGTACGATTACCCTCTCAGAGGGGCCGGATCGCGTTGCCAAGACGGAGGGGGATACGAAGGAACTCGTCCTTGCGAAGTCCACAGACAGCAAGAAGATCACCTACGAAAGCTATATCTTTAAGGGTGCGACCACGCCGACGACGGATGACGGCGGCACATACAAGGACATCTTCGGCGGACGTTCGATCCTCGGCAATACGACCACAGAGAACGAGATCACCGTCTCCGATGCCGTCACCTATCGGAACGCCTATGGCGGCTGGACGAGCGGCACGGGAACGACGCTGACGGAGAAGGGGAACAGCATCTCCAACAAGATCACAGTTGGCTCTACCGTCACGAATGTCACGGGCACGGTCTATGGTGGTTTTACCGATGTGCCGGGCGGCAATGCAACGAGCAACGAAGTCACGATTGAAAAATCCATCGCGGGCGCAGTTGTCGGCGGCAAGGCTGCGGGCGATGCGTCGGGCAACACCGTCACCGTCAAGGCGAATACGGGCGCAGTCACGGGCGGCGACGGCGCGACGACGAACAACAACACCGTGAACCTCCATGGTGCGACGGTGGGGGGCGCGGTCACGGGAGGTACACAGGCAAACAGCACGGGTAATACACTGAATGTCAAGGGCACGAACACGGCGCAGAACATTGTAGGCTTCCAGAAGGTGAAATTCGATGCGAGCAATGTCGCTGCGGGAGCAACCATGCTGAATCTCTCGACTGGTACGACGACGCTTGACAAGAGCGCGATCGACGCGACAGGCAGCACAGTAAACGGCGGTATTACACTGCTCGAAAATGCGAATGGAATTACGATCAATGGGCTTGGTGCGACCGATAGCGTGGTGAAGTCCGAGACGGACGCGACGACAGAAAAGAATATTGGCGTCGAGAGAAATGGCGGCGTGATTAAGAAAGTCACCTACGAAGGCTATCAGTTCGCAGGTGTAACGACTGCTGTCACTAGTGGTACCACCAATATCTACGGCGGTATCTCGAAGGCGGGCAACTCCACGCATGACAACAAGTTTACTGTGAATGACGGCAGCGGCAAGACCGTCTACGGCGGCTATACCACTGGCGCAAATGGGACGGCGACGGACAAGAACGACAGCCATACAAACGAGGTCACGCTCACAGGCGGCACCTATACCAACGTCTACGGCGGTTGGACGAATGTCGGCAAGGCTGTGTCGAATACGGTGAACGTGACCGCCAATGCACAGGGAACGCTTGTCGGCGGCTACTCCGCAAGTGGCGAGGCATCGAACAACGTGGTCGATGTCACGAATGCTGCCTTTACCGGCAATATCACAGGCGGTCAGGGTGCAGTGACGAACTACAACGTGATCCGTCTCCGCAATGCGGCGGTCACCGGTACGATCAAGGGCGGTACGACGACAAACGGCGTGGACAACACGCTTGCCGTTTCCTACGGCTCGGGTGCTTCCTCGTCGGTCGGTGACATCACCAATGTCCAGAGACTCCATTTTGATATGGAGAGTGCGCCTGTGCGCAATGCAAATCCTCTGCTGAATCTGACGAATGTCAGCGGCGGCGATAAGAATCTCACTGGGATGAAGTTCGCCGTTCATCGCAGCGGCGCAACGCAGAAACTCGAAAAGGGCGACACGTTCACGCTCATGGAGAACACGACCGGCGGCGGACATAACATCACCGTCGGCAGCGGCGTGACGGCAGAGGGCAGGGACGGCGTATCGCGCAACTACACGTTTGACATCACGCAGGATCCGAATGACGCACATAAGCTCATCGCAACGGTGACGAAGGTGGGCATGGGCGAGCAGTCCAAGTCCATCGTTGAGACGCGTGCGGGCGCGAGTGCGCTCCTGAACGACGGCGCAGACTTCACGGCGGGACCGGGCATGGATGCGGCGAAGAAGGAGGCGCGTGCGGCGGCACAGAGCGGCAGTGCTCCCTACGGCATCTGGGTAGGCATGGGCGGCGGTTCGCTCCGCCACGAGACCGGCTCCTATGTCGATATGAAGGGCTGGAACCTCGGTGTCGGTTGGGCGCGTGAGAACGCTGTGCAGGCGGGGACGCTCACATTTGGCCCATTCATCGAGTATGGACGCGGCAGCTATGACTCCTACCTCGACGACGGCACGCACGGCAGCGGCAAGACCAGCTTCCTCGGTGCGGGCGTGATGGCAAAGATTGAGACGAACAGCCACTGGGTTGACGGCTCGCTGCGCGTCGGCAGGACGAAGAGCGACTACACAGGGTTTGCAAACTACGATACGACAAGCACCTACTATGGTGTGCAGGTCGGTGCAGGCAAAGACCTCCATGTGAGTGAAAACGATACCGTCGGTGTGTATGTGCGCTACGCGTATGCGCACACGGCAGGTACGAGCGCACATCTGAGCAGCGGCGAGACATTCGACTTCGACGCGGTGAACTCGCATCGTCTGCGCCTCGGTACACGCTATACGCACGGCATGACGGCACTCAGTCAGTTCTACGCAGGGCTTGCATGGGAGTATGAGTTCGACGGCGATGCGCGTGCGACCTCGCAGGGCGACAGCGCACCGAGCCCGTCACTCAAGGGCGGCAGTGCACTGCTCGAACTGGGCTATCGGTTCGCGCCGCAGGGCAGCCGCCTGAGCTACGACCTGAACCTCAATGGATGGCAGGGCAAGCGCAAGGGCGTTACGGGTGGTGTCTCCGTCAAGTGGGCGTTCTGAGCATAGTCTAAAGCGAATGTAGACAACAAAAAGAGAGATTGGATTTCCTCGTGTGAGGTGTCCAATCTCTTTTTGTTTTCATTGTCTATAGGGGTTGCAGATATTATTTTCTGTGAAAGACTTTACTTTTCGCGTGTGCTTTCGTAAAATATAGGACAGATAGTGATTCGCATAAGCGTGGCATGGGGGTTGCTGTACTTGTCAGTGATTCTCTAGGGACGGGGGATGTTTTTATGCTGAAAAAGGCAATCGCGGTCGTCACTTCGGGCGGCGACAGTCCGGGCATGAATGCTGCGGCGCGTGCAGTGGTGCGCACTGCCATCTATGAAGGGGTCGAGGTCTACGGCATCCATAACGGCTACAGCGGCATGGTGCACGATGATATTGAAAAGCTCACGACGCGCAGCGTCAGCGATCTGATCCAGCGCGGCGGTACGTTCCTCGGTACGGCGCGCAGCAAATCGTTCATGACGCCCGAGGGGCGCAGGACGGCATTTGAGAATCTGCGCAAGCACGGCATCGAGGGGCTGGTCATCATTGGTGGCGACGGCTCGCTTACGGGTGGCTCGCTGCTCAGTAAAGAGACGGGAATGCCGATCGTCGGTCTGCCCGGCACGATCGACAACGATGTCTGGGGTATGGACTATACGATTGGCTGCGATACGGCGTGCAATACGATCGTGGACGCGATCAACAAGCTGCGCGACACGGCATCGGCACATCGCCGCATCATTCTCGTCGAGGTGATGGGGCGGCACTCGGGCTGGCTCGCGATGATGTCGGGTGTTGCGGGCGGTGCGGAGTACATCCTCGTGCCCGAGGTGGCGTACGATCTGGAGGAGATCAGCTGCGATCTGAAGGAGATGTATGAGGCGGGCAAGCGGTACAGCATCATTGTGGTTGCGGAGGGCGCGGGCTCGGCGGTGGAGATCGGCAAGATCATCCGCGAAAAGACGGAGATTGACACGCGCGTCTCGGTGCTCGGTCACATCCAGCGCGGCGGCTCGCCGACGGTAGAGGATCGCATCAAGGCATCGATGCTCGGCGAAAAGGCGGCACTTGCGATTATCTCGGGGGTCAGCGATGTGATCTTCAGCTTCAACGAGGGACAGGTCGTGGGCGTGAATCTCTTTGAGGCGGTCAACAATACGAAGACGCTCGACCCCGAGCTGGTACGTCTTTCGCGTGTCCTTGCATAGTGAATATGATGGAGAGCCGCTGCGGCGGTTCTCCATTATTTTTTCCTTGACAACGGCGCGGTTCTCGTGCTAGACTAGCAAGCGTTGCAGAAGTGAATAGCTTTTTTGAGAGCACAGTGGAGAGTTGTCCGAGTGGTTGAAGGAGCACGCCTGGAAAGCGTGTGTGCGGTGATACCGTACCGAGAGTTCGAATCTCTCACTCTCCGCCATTTTTATTGATTTTTCTCAGGGCGGGCTGCAGTGCCTTGGTCTCGCGCAATGGGGCCCTGTGAACCCCGTCAGGTCCGGAAGGAAGCAGCGGTAAGCGGATCGTCTCATGTGCCGTGAGGGTGCCTGGGGGCTGTGGCCTGCCGTGGGAGAAATCGCGTGAATTTGGAGCAGCCCGATGGGGCTGTTTTTTGTTGTTGGGAGGTTTCGTCATGTCCTATGTTGCGCTCTATCGCCGCTGGCGGCCGGAGACGTTCGCCGATCTCGTGGGGCAGGAGCACATCAGCCGCACGCTTGCACGCGCAGTGACGGCGGGGCAGACGAGCCATGCCTACCTATTTACAGGACCGCGCGGTACGGGCAAGACGAGCATGGCGAAGATTCTCGCGCGTGCGCTCAACTGCGTCGAGGGGCCGACGCTCACGCCGTGCGGTGTGTGTGACTCCTGCCGCAGCATCAGTGACGGCTCGTCGATGGACGTGTTTGAGATCGACGCGGCATCGAACCGCGGCATCGACGAGATCCGCGACCTGCGCGAGTCGGTGAAGTTTGCACCGACGGTAGGGCACTACAAGATCTACATTATCGACGAAGTTCATATGCTGACGACGGAGGCGTTCAACGCACTCCTCAAGACGCTCGAGGAGCCGCCTCCGCAGGTGCTTTTTATCCTTGCGACGACGGAGCCGCACAAGGTACCCGCGACGATCCAGTCGCGCTGTCAGCGGTATGACTTCCACCGCATTACGGTGACGGAGATCCGCGACCGCCTCATTCACGTCTGTCAGGAGTCGGGCATCGCGGCGGATGCGGATGCGCTCGGAATCATCGCGGTGCAGGCAGATGGCGGTATGCGTGACGCGCTCTCGATTCTCGACCAGTGTACCGCACTCGCGGAGGGGGCGCTTACGGCGGAGCGCGTACAGGAGGTGCTCGGACTCGTCGGACGCGCGTGGATCGAAAAGATGGCACTGCACATTGCGGATCGCTCGGCGGCACCCCTGATCGAACAGCTCGGGGAGCTCCTGCAAAACGGGCGTGAGCTGAAGCAGATTCTTGCAGAGCTCGCGCAGTATTTCCGCAGCCTGATGATCGTGGGCGTGGGCGGCGCATTCTCTGCGACGGAGCTGGCGGATGCACAGGCGACAGTGTTGAAGGATGCGGCGGCGCGCTTTCCGCAGGATGAAATCATGTCCATCCTGCGGACGCTAAACGAGACAATGCAGGAGATCCGCTTTGCTCCGCAGCCGCGCATTGCGGTGGAGGCGATGCTGATCGGGCTGTGCCGCCCGTCGGAGGCTGTGTCGGCAGAGGGGGCTGCGGTCGTTTCCCATCCTGCCGATACGGCGCGGATTGCACGGCTTGAGGAGGAGGTGCGCCGCCTCGCAGCGCAGCTTGCGGCGGGCGGAGCGGAGCAGACTGCCACAGTGGGAAGCGGAGCGGCAAATGCTGCTACTGCTGTGTCGAAACCGACGGCGCAGCCCGCGCAAAAAAGCGCGGCACCGAAGCGGCTCGCAAAGAGCGGGAATGCGGACGCACCTCGATCGAGTGCGCCGCGTCAGCTCGACGGCGCACTGTGGAAGAAGTTTGAGGCACGGCTCAAAGAGCGGAACAAGCTCGCAGCGTCCCTGCTCTCGGGCGCAGACTACGAGGGGGCGACCGAGACGCACTTCTTTGTCCGCCCTGCAACGGATATGGCACGCGACTACATTATGAAGCGGCACCGCGCCGTCTTTGAGGAGGTCATGTCAGAGCTGGCAGGCCGTCCGCTGCGCGTCGTCTGCACGGGCGGCGAGGAGGAGATTCCTCCTGCGGCATCCGTGCCGCAGGAGCCGGCGTACCCCGCGCCCGTCGCGGAGCTGCTGAAGATCGCGGGTGACGGCGCACGCGTGGAGGAGATTGCCGCGTCGGCAAAGCGTTCCACGCCGCCGCAGTCACCCGTACCGCCGAAAGTCGCCGCAGCGGCGGTGGAGGAGGACGCGCCCTATGAGGTGTACGAGCCGACGGCGGACGAGGAGGCGGAGATGTTCGACTATGACGAGCTGCCACCGGACGAGAACACTTGACGTTGTCGGCGGTTTTTGTTAGGCTATGAACACATACGCTATGGCTAGGGAAGCGCTGATAAATTCAGCGTCGTCATCTTGGCGCATCTTTTTTGCCCGCACTGCGCCCTCGATCCTCCACATAGCTTTGGCTATGCGTCCGGTTTGCCTCCTTGTTCG
>NZ_DBHIVL010000039.1:0-19599 GCF_057271695.1 Centipeda sp. (in: firmicutes) | reverse complement strand
CGGGCAAAAAAGATGCGTCAAGATGATGGTGCTGAATTTATCAGTGCTTCCTATATTTAGCGGATGTTCATGCGCTGCGCCTGCTCGCGCAGACGCGCAATGCGCTCCTGCGTATCGGGATGGGTCGAGAACAGGCTCTTGAACGAGATGTCACGTCCCGTCAGCGGGTTGATGATGCACATGTGCGCGGTCGCGGGGGTCGCCTCGGGCAGCGGTGCGCCGTGAACGGCGTAGTACTCGATCTTCTCGAGTGCTGCGGCGAGGTAGTTCGGGTTGCCGCAGATCTCTGCGCCGCCCTCATCCGCACTGTACTCACGCGAGCGCGAGATCGCCATCTGGATGAGTGCCGCCGCAATCGGCGCGATGATCGCCGTTGCGATGAGCCCGATGATGCCGCCGCCATTGTCGTCATCGCTCGAACGTCCACTGCCGAAGATCGCCGCCCACTGGGCAATGCTCGCGGCATAGGAGATGACCGTCGCCATCGTCGCCGCGATGGTCGAGATGAGGATGTCACGGTGCTTGACGTGCGCGAGCTCATGTCCGAGCACGCCCGAGATTTCATTGTAGTCGAGCGCACGCATCAGTCCCGTCGTGACGGCAACTGCCGCATTCGACGGGTTGCGCCCCGTAGCAAATGCATTCGGCGCATCCTCGTTGATGATGTAGACACGCGGCATGGGCAGCTCCGCACGTCCCGCGAGTTTCTCCACCAGTCCGTAAAGCTCCGGCGCACTCGATCGGTCGACCTCCTGCGCGTTATACATGCTGAGCACCATGCGGTCGGAGAACCAGTATGAGAAAAAGTTCATGCCGAGCGCGATGACAAGCATGACAGTCATGCCCGTGTGACCCGCGAACGCGCCGCCGAGGGCAACCATGAGAGCCATCAGAAGTGCCATGAGCATTGTGGTCTTGATTGAGTTCATAGGCAAATATCTCCTTCGTTCGATATACTCTTTGTCCTTTTGACTATATCATACAAAACAATTATGGAAAAAGGATGAAATATTTTCAACAATCTCTGCAAACATGATGTGAGCCCCACGCGAACGACTCGTTACACAAGTGATCGCGTGGAGCTGGCACAGGGATCTCGTGTTATATTGTCTCAAAGTTGACAAATTTTGCGTCGAAGATGCCGTCGATCGCAAGCACACGCGCAAGCGTATCATCGGGGATGTCATGGTCGATCGTGAGTGCCATGATGCTCATGCCCTCGCGCTTCGACTTGCCGACCTGCATCGACGAGATATTGATGCCCGCCTCGCCCATGATCGAGCCGACCGTGCCGATGACACCGGGACGGTTGATATGCGGACAGATGAGGAGACGTTCGTGCGGGTCGATGTCCACACGGAAGCCGTTGATCCGTACGATGCGCCCCTCCGTACCGAAGAGCGTGCCCTGTACCTCTGCCGTACCCGCTTCTGCTGTGCCCGCCGCTGTCGTGACACGCACGGTGATGAGCGTCGAATAGTGCGACGTTTCCTTTTCCTTGATCTCCGTCACCTTGATGCCGCGCGACTTCGCAACACTCGGCGCATTGACGTAGTTGATCTCGCTCTCAAGGATGGGATTGAGCATCCCCTTGAGGAGTGCCGTCGTGAGAAAGCTCGTGTTGACCTCCGTGATCTCACCGTTGTAGACAACCTCCACATGAGAGATGGGCCCTTCGGCGAGCGAGCAAACGGTGCAGCCGAGCTGCTCCGCGAGTGTGATGTAGGGGCGAATGACGCGCATGACTTCCTTCGAAACAGGAGCCATGTTGACCGCCGCCGTCACGGGTTCGCCGCGCAGAGCCGCACGAATGCCCTCCGCGACATCGACAGACACACCGATCTGTGCCTCCACCGTGGACGCGCCGAGATGCGGCGTGAGCACGATGCCCGGAACGCCGCGCAGCGGATGATCCTCCGCGAGCGGCTCGCTCTCGAACACATCGATTGCCGCCCCCGCGACGATCCCATCCTTGACCGCCGCCGCCAAATCACTTTCGTTGATAATGCCGCCGCGCGCGCAGTTGACGAGGCGCACGCCCTTCTTCATCTTACGCAGCTCAGGCATCGAGATCATGCCGCGCGTCTCCTTCGTCAGCGGCATATGTACCGTGATAAAGTCCGCCGCTGCAAAGATGTCGTCGAGCGTTCCGACGGTCACGCCGAGTGCCTTTGCACGCTCCTCATTGATGTACGGGTCATACGCAATGATGTTCATATCAAAGGCGAGCGCACGCTTTGCAACACCGCTGCCGATGCGCCCCATGCCGATCACGCCGAGCGTCTTGCCGCGCAGCTCCACACCGACGAACGATTTGCGATCCCACGCCCCCGCGTGCATCGTCGCATCCGCCGCAGGGATCTTGCGTGCGAGCGAGAGCATCATCGCCATCGTGTGCTCCGTCGCGGCGATTGTATTGCCGCCCGGCGAGTTGATGACAATGATACCGCGCTCCGTCGCCGCCTTTACGTCGATGTTGTCCACGCCGACACCTGCGCGTCCGATGATCTTGAGTTTATCGGCGCGCGCGAGCACATCCGCCGACACCTTCGACGCGGAGCGCACCATGAGCGCATCGTAGTCACCGATGATCTCCACGAGTTCCTCATGCGAAATCTTGTCTCGCACATCGACCTCATACTCCGCCAGCAGCCCGATCCCCTCGGGCGAAATCCCATCCGCAGCCAAAATCTTCATCCGTAAGCCCTCCCATGCGGCACAGCACCGCAGTCTATTTGCACAGTGTAAGCTTCATTATAGACAAAAGGGGCGACGTGTGTCAAATGTTTGAAAAACGCCGATAAATTCACGTATATTCATATCTTTACGCTTCGGTTGACAATCTTCTTCCATGGGCGATATACTAAGAATCATTGTCTGACAGATAAATGATAAAAAACAATAGACCACCTCAAAAACCTACAATATAATGGAGCATCTATGACGTACAAGACCATCCTCGGGCGGTGTCTGCAATTCATCCCCGTCTTTTTCGGCATCACCCTGCTTTCCTTCGGACTCATCTACATCGCCCCCGGCGATCCCGTCGGCATCCGGCTCTCGGCGGGCGGCATCGCCGCCGATCCGCAGCTCGTGGAGCGGATGCGTACGGAGATGGGTCTCGATCAGCCCTTTCTCGTGCAATACGGACACTGGCTCATCCATTTCCTCCAAGGCGATATGGGCAAATCCTACATCACCGATCTGCCTGTCGCTGCAACATTTTGGAAGGCACTCCCCTACACACTCCGTATGGCGGGTACGGCGATGGGGCTCACACTCCTCATCTCCCTGCCGCTCGGCATCGCCATCGCCGCGTGCCGCAACAGCCGCATGGACTATGTCGTTCGCTTTCTCACATTCGTCCTGAATGCAACGCCCGGCTTTATCATCGGGATTGTCCTCATGTTTATCTTTTCCTATCGGCTCGGATGGATTCCCGTACTCGCAACGACGAAGCCGATCGGCATGATCCTGCCCGCGCTGACGCTTGGACTCGTCATGTCCTCACGCTACATCCGTCAGATTCGTGCAGCGGCACTCGACGAACTGGCAAAGGACTATGTGATCGGGCTGCGCGCACGCGGCATCACGGAGCGCGTGATCCTCGCCCGCAATGTCCTGAAGAATATCATGGTCATTGTCATCACGCTCACGGGCATCTCCATCGGTTCGCTCCTCGGCGGCACGGTGATTATTGAGACCATCTTTAACTGGCCTGGCATCGGCAGCCTCATCATGGGGGCAATCGGGAATCGCGACTATCCCGTCATTCAGGCGGTTGTCGTCTGGATGGCACTCGCATTCTTCCTTGTAAATCTCATCGCCGACCTCTCCTATCGTTATTTCAATCCGAAAATCAAGGATCTCTAAATGATGAACTTCTTTCTGCAAACGCCGTTCCTCTTTCGCACATTCGCGCTCCTCGCGGCACTTATCCTCATCGTAAGCCTCTTCTCCGCGCAGCTTGCCCCCTATGACCCGTATGTGACCGATCCGCAGCTGATCCTAAAGGCACCGTCTGCAGAGCATCTCCTCGGCACGGACAACTACGGCAGGGACATCCTCTCGCGCATTCTCGCGGGTGGAAAGACGAGCATCTTTGCCGCGCTCTTCATCATTCTCGTCGCCGGCTCGCTCGGCAGTCTCATCGGACTGCTCGCGGGCTACTACCGGGGGCGGATGGATGCAATGCTGATGCGCGTAACCGACATCTTTCAGGCATTTCCGGACATTGTCCTTGCCATTGCGGTTGCGGGTGTGCTCGGCGGCGGACTTGTGAACGCCGTACTCGCACTCATCCTTACGACATGGACACAGTACGCGCGTATTGCGCGGAGCGCAGCGGTCGCGGCAAAGGAGGAGACATACATACAGGCGGCACGCCTCTCAGGGTGCAGCGATGTGCGAATCCTCTTTGGACACATCCTGCCGAACATCGCGGGGCCGCTCGTCGTCACCGCTGTGCTTCATGTCAGCTCTATGATGATGGGGCTAGCGGGGCTGTCCTACCTCGGCATTGGGGTTCAAATCCCCGCAGCGGAGTGGGGCGCGATGATCAGCGAGGGGCAGAAGTATCTCCAACAGGCACCGTGGGCAGCACTCGCACCGAGCGCGGTGATGGTCGCCGTCATGATGGTGTTCAATATGTTTGGCGATCAGCTGCGTGACCTGCTCGATCCCAAGATGCGGGAAAAACGAGTGTAACGTACAGACAGATTATCTGTATGGATGCTGTGTAATGCCTCAAAGCGAACCCTAGTGAAGCAAGTGAGTAAAGAGTGCGTTTCGCCCCCTGCGGATTTCTTTCGTTCAAGCGAAGCGCGTTTAAGAAGTCCGCAGGTATTTAGGCGAATAAGTACACGATCACTTGCGTAACTAAGCGTTCGCGTGAGGCTTACACAGCGCATACAGCATCTCTGATAAATATTTTTTCAGGAGGATTCCCATGAACAAAACACTGAAACGTCTCTGCGCCGCGCTCCTGCTCGCCGTTCCGCTCACGATGAGCGGCTGCGGCGGCTCGGATCAGGCGGCAGACAGCAAGAAAATCGTGCGCGTCGGCGGCACAGTCGCCGTGACGAGCTCGATGGATCCCGCGAAGGAGTGGCTCGGCTGGTACACTGTGCGCTACGGTGTCGGCGAAACACTCTTCCGTCTCGACGACAGTATGAAGCCGCAGCCGTGGCTCGCCGAAAAGGCGGAGAATGTCGAGCCGACGGTCTGGCGCATCACACTGAAGGACAATGTCACCTTCTCGAACGGCGAGAAGATGACGGCGGACAAGGTCATCGCCTCGCTCAAACGCACGGCGGAGACGAATGACCGCGCCGCATGGCTGAAGGATGCAGAGTACACGGCAGAGGGAAATGTCCTCACGATCCGTACGAAAGCGCCGTATGCGACCCTCGTCAACGATCTCTGCGACCCGTACGCTGTCATCGTCGATGTTGCAGGCACGAAGGACTTTGAGAATGCGCCCATCTGCACGGGTCCCTTTGTTATGAGCAGCTTTGAGGCGGACAAGCACGCCGTCATGACGAAGAACCCGAAGTATTGGGGCGGTGACGTGAAGGTCGACGAGGTCGAGTATACGAAGATCGCAGACTTCAACACGCTTGCAATGGCACTGCAGGGCGATGAGATTGACGTAGCACTGGATCTCAGCCCCGAGACGGCAGAGACGATTGCGGCGAATGACAAGTTTACGGTTGTCAAGACACCGCAGACGCGCACCTATCAACTCTACATGAACCTCGATAAGCTCACCGATCCTGCGGTTCGTCAGGCGATCATGTACGGTGTCGACAAAAAGACCATCGGCGACCAGTACCTCAAGGGCGCAATGACAGCGTCGAACAGTGCGTTCCTCGCCTCCACGCCCTATGGCGATCCCGCACTCAAGGCACGCTCCTACGATCCCGAAAAGGCAAAGCAGGTGCTCGCGGCGGCAGGATATACGGACACGAACGGCGACGGCATTGTCGAAAAGAACGGACAGCCGCTGACCGTCGAGATGGGCGTCTACAAACGTCTCTTCAACGAGAACATCACGACGGAGATGCAGGCACAGCTCAAGAAAATTGGCATTAACGTCAACATCGTTTCACATGAGAAATCGAATTACTACAAGGCGGGCGAATACGAGAGCGGTCTTTACTCCGTCATCACCATGCCAACGGGCGACCCGTATGCATTCCTGCGTGACGTGCTGAGCGCAAAGGGTGTCGCCAACTTTGGACACTACACGAACCCCGTGGTCGAACAGGCACTTGCGGATTTGCCGAACACGTTTGATCCCGCGAAGCGCATTGAACTTGCCAACCGCATTCAGCAGCAGGTCATCGACGATGCGGCGATGGACTTCATCGGGTTCAACAATATGCAGGTCGGTATCTCGAAGAAGGTCACGGGTTTCCTCTCCACGCCGAGTGACTACTATCATGTAACAAAGGATCTGGATAAGAAGTGAGCGCACACACAGCGGAGCAGCGTCATGCAGGAACTCTTACGAATTGACCATTTGACTGCGGGATACGGCGGCACCACCGTCATTGAGGACATCAGCATCAGCCTTCACACGGGCGAGGTGCTTGGCATTGTCGGCGAGAGCGGCAGCGGCAAATCCACTCTGCTCAAGGCAATCGCGCAGATCCGAGGACTCTCCACCGAGATTCACGCGGGTACGGTCTCCTTTGACACGAAGAACCTCGCCGTACTCTCCGAGGGAGAACGGCGCAGACTACGCGGCGAGGAGATCGCAATGGTGTTTCAGTATGCAGGTGCATCGCTGAACCCTACGCGGCAGATTGGCACGCAGCTCGTTGAGACGATGCGTGCACACACCGATCTGTCGCGTGAGGAAATCTACGCACGCGCGGCAGAAGTATTCGGCGGCATGGGATTTTCCGATGTGCGTCGTATCCTCGCAACCTATCCGTTCGAGCTGTCGGGCGGCATGGCACAGCGCGCCGCCATCGCACTCGCGGTCATCCTGCGCCCGCAGCTCCTCCTCGCCGATGAGCCGACCTCGGCACTCGATGCGACGATCCAGCTGCAAGTCCTCGACGAGCTGCGTGCGCTCAAGGAGCGCACGGGGACGGCAATCCTCCTCATCACGCACAACATCGGCGTCGTGCGGCACATCGCTGACCGCGTCGCCGTCATGTGCAAAGGGAAGATCGTCGAGCAGGGCAGCGTGAATGAGGTGCTCGGAAACCCGCAGCATCCCTATACACAGGAACTCCTTGCAGCCGTACCGAAGATGTCCGCCACGACACATACGGACTGCGACCACAGAGATCATGCAGAGGATGCCGTTGCCTCCCCCACTCTTACGGGAGAGGCAGACTGCGTAAGCAGTGATGGACGTTCATCTCCTCTCCTGCGCTTTGACAACGTCTCCATGCACTTTGATGATGCAGGAGGACGCGTACAAGCAATCGACGGCATCTCCTTTTCCCTTGCGCGGCGCGAGCTTCTCGGCATTGTCGGCGAGAGCGGCAGCGGCAAATCTACCATTGCAAAACTACTCACGGGGCTGCATACGGCAACGGGCGGCAGCATCCTCCTCGACGGCAGGGACATCACCCGCGCCCGAGGAAAGGAGCGGCGTTCTCTTTACACCCGTATGCAGATGGTCTTTCAAGACGCAGTGGGTTCGTTCAATCCGCGCCGCAGTATCGGCGCGATGATCGGTGAGACCATCTGCCGCCTGTGTACACCTGATGAACGCGATACCAAGCGGCGCGTTGCCGAACTCCTCACAGAGGTGGGACTGCCCGCCGCCTACGCAGACCGCTATCCGCACGAGATGAGCGGCGGCGAGTGCCAGAGAGCGGCGATTGCGCGGGCGATGGCAGTTCATCCCGAAATCCTCATCTGCGACGAGGCAACCTCGGCACTCGACGTGTCCGTACAGGCAAAGATCATCTCCCTCCTCCTGCATCTGCAGCAGGAACACAGCATGAGTCTCCTCTTCATCTCACACGATCTGCCGCTCGTCAGCTCCATCGCCGACCGCGTCCTCATCATGCAGAATGGACGCATCGTCGAGCAGGGCGAGACCAGCCGCGTCCTCAGAGAACCAAGCGAGGACTACACGCGAAATCTCCTGCGGGCGGCATTATAGGAAGCACTGATAAATTCAGCTTTATCAGCGATTCCTTACCCCATTATACAAAGCATAACGAGGGGGCTCGCACGAATATTATTTCGTGCGAGCCCCCTCGTTTATATCATTCTATTTTTCTTACACAGCAGCGGCTTCGGGCACATTCACCTCAATGCCAAACATTGCCATATCGTCCTCAACATTCGTGATGCCGCCGATGCCGAAAGTCTCGACGAGTACCTTTGCGACATTCGGAGAGAGGAATGCGGGAAGTGTGGGACCGAGGTGGATGTTCTTCACGCCGAGGTGGAGCAGTGCGAGGAGAACAATCACCGCCTTCTGCTCGTACCACGCGATGTTATACGCAATCGGGAGCTTGTTCACATCATCCAGACCGAATACTTCTTTGAGCTTCAGCGCGATGAGTGCAAGCGAATAGGAGTCGTTGCACTGCCCCGCATCGAGCACGCGCGGGATACCGCCGATGTCGCCGAGATCCTTCTTGATGTACTTGTACTTCGCGCAGCCCGCCGTGAGAATGACCGTGTCGTGCGGCAGAGCCTCGGCGAACTCACCGTAGTACTCACGCGACTTCATGCGGCCGTCACAGCCTGCCATAACGACGAACTTCTTGATCGCACCGCTCTTGACCGCCTCGACAACTTTGTCCGCGACGGCAAAGACCTGCTCATGCGCGAAGCCGCCGACGATCTCGCCCGTCTCCAACTCCGTCGGAGGCGCACACTTCTTCGCACACTCAATGACGGGCGTAAAGTCCTTCTCTCCGTTCACGAGAGGAATGTGCGTGCAGCCCGGCACGCCAACCGCAGCCGTTGTGAAGAGACGATCCTTATAGCTGTCCTTCGGCGGAACGACACAGTTCGTCGTCATGAGGATCGCGCCGTTAAACTTCTCGAACTCCTCTTTCTGCAGCCACCATGCGTTGCCGTAGTTGCCGACGAGATTGTCGTACTTCTTAAATGCGGGGTAGTAATGCGCGGGAATCATCTCGCCGTGCGTATAGACATCGACCCCCGTGTCCTTCGTCTGCTCCAAGAGTCGCTCGAGATCCTTGAGGTCATGCCCCGAGATGAGAATACCAGGGCGGTTTCCGACACCGAGCTTCACCTTCGAGATCTCGGGATGTCCGTATGTGCTTGTGTTCGCGCCATCGAGCAGAGCCATACCGTCCACGCCCCACTTGCCTGTCTCAAGCACAAGTGCCGTCAGCGCGTCGCCGTCCATCGTATCGTCGAGAAGCTGCGCAAGCGCACGCTGCATGAACGCATCGATCTCCTCGTTCTCGTGGCCGAGTGCATTCGCATGCTCAACGTAGGCGGACAGCCCCTTCAGGCCGTACATCGTCAGCTCGCGCAGACTGCGGACATCCTCGTTCTCCGTCGCAAGCACGCCGACCGTCTTTGCCTTTGCCTCATAGTCCGCACGCGGAGCCGTCCAATGTGCCGCCTCGGGCAGCTTCGATGCATCGGCAAGCTGCGCGAGCAGATCCGACTTCAGCGCAAGTGTCTCCTCGATTACGTCGATGATCGCCTCACGGTCGAAGTTCGCATTCGTGATCGTAATGAAGAGATTCATCGTCACGCGGTGGTTGACCTCGATCGCAACCTTCTTGCCCTCTGCGCGCAGTGCCGTCGTCACAGCACCGAGCCCCTTCGTCACATAGACAAGCAGATCCTGCATCTCCGCGACATCCGGCTTCTTGCCGCAGACCCCCTGCACCGTGCAGCCCTTGCCGCCCGCAGTCTCCTGACACTGATAACAAAACATTTTAGCATCCATGAGAAACTCTCCTTTGCTGTCATATACAATACACATTTGTTGTGTTGATTATAGCAAAGGAGTCTCTCCATAGACGTAACATATGTTACCAGTCAATAATCAATAGAAATTCTCAACTTCTTACAACAGCAGCAAACTAATCGTTTTTTTTGACCGATTTATGCAGGAAAAATCTGCATTTCCAAACTATCATATCATCATAGGCTGCAATATGCGGCAACGGATTGTATCGTAGCAGAAAAGGAGCAGGGTCATGGGTGAGATTTTTCCAAACATCCCTCAGATTCCATTTGAGGGCACAGACAGCAAGAACAAGCTGGCATTCAAGTATTATGATGCAAAGCGCGTAATTCTTGGAAAACCGATGGAGGAGCATCTGCGCTTTGCGATGGCATGGTGGCACAACCTCTGCGCGACGGGCGTAGACATGTTTGGTGCAGGGACAGCAGACAAGTGCTTCCACGCGAAACCAGGTACGATCGAACATGCGAAAGCGAAAGTAGATGCCGGCATTGAGTTCATGCAGAAGCTCGGCATCAAATACTACTGCTTCCACGATGCGGATATGGTGCCCGAGGATCCGACGGATATCAATGAGACAAATCGCCGCCTCGACGAGGTGACGGACTACCTCCTCGAAAAGACGAAGGGAACGGGCATCAAGGCACTCTGGACGACGGCGAATATGTTCAGCAATCCGCGCTTCATGAACGGCGCAGGCAGCAGCAACTCCGCCGATGTCTTCTGCTTTGCCGCAGCACAGGCGAAAAAGGGCATTGAGCTCGCCGTCAAGCTCGGTGCACAGGGCTATGTGTTCTGGGGGGGGCGCGAGGGCTATGAGACGCTGCTCAACACGGATATGAAGCTGGAGCAGGACAACGTGGCACAACTCTTCCGCATGGCGCGCGACTACGGGCGCAAGATCGGCTTCACGGGCGACTTCTACATTGAACCGAAACCGAAAGAGCCGATGAAGCATCAGTATGACTTCGATGCGGCGACCGCGATTGGCTTCCTGCGCAAGTACGGCCTCGACAAGGATTTCCGCATGAACATCGAGGCGAACCACGCAACGCTCGCGGGGCACACGTTCCAGCATGAGCTGCGCGTCTCGGCGGTCAACGACATGATGGGCTCGGTCGATGCAAATCAGGGTGATCTGCTCCTCGGCTGGGATACGGATCAGTTCCCGTCGAACGTCTACGATACAACAATGGCGATGTACGAGATCCTCAAAGCCGGCGGCTTGCGCGGCGGACTCAATTTCGACGCGAAGAACCGTCGTCCGAGCAACACGGTCGAGGATATGTTCGAAGGATTCATTGTTGGTATGGATACGTTTGCACTCGGTCTCATCAAGGCGGCAGTACTCATCGAGGACGGACGCATCGACAGCTTCGTCAAGGAGCGTTATGCCAGCTACGAGACAGGTATCGGCAAAGAGATTCGCGAGGGCACGGCGACGCTCGAGTCCTGCGCCGCGCACGCGGCTGCAATGAAAGCTCCTGCCGATCCGGGTTCGGGCAGACAGGAATACTTAGAAGGTGTTGTGAACAACGTACTCTTCTCCGCTGGCTGCTGACAACCCGAATGCCCTCCATCGCTCACGCTGTACCCTCTCACTGCGGCGGGAGCGATGGAAAGCGAGGAGGCGCACACTGTCCTCGGACGAGAAAAAAGACTGAATACAGCCAAGGGAAACGGGTCTCGTTCGTCGAGAGACCCGTTTTTTTTGACGATATTCCGTCGGCGTGCATCCAAAATGCGTATCAAAGAGCTTCGTCAGATAGCGCACATCCGAGAACCCGCACGCAAGGCTGATCTCGAGGATGCGCTGATCGGTTGTCTCCACAAGGTGACAGGCGTGCTCGAAGCGCCGCTCGCGCAGATACTCTTGAAAGGACAGCCCCAGCATATCCTTGAAGAAATGCGACAGATAGGTCAGCGAGAGATGCTCCCGCCGCGCAATTTCTCCAAGCAGGAGCTTACGTTGATAGTTGGCCTCAATGTATTCGATGATGGAGAGCAGTCGATCGGCGCGCTCACGCTGCGGCAGATCATCCTCACAGCGCAGAACGGTGACGGACAGATGCGTGTGCAGCAGGGCGTAGAGTTCGCCGATGCAGCCGAGGCATCGGAACTCATAGCCCGTACCGCGCGCAAAGAACGCCGCCCCCAGCTCCATCAGAACCTCTGCCAGGCGCTGATACTGCGGCGAGCTCTGAGGAAATGCGGAGCGTAGTGATGCCCCTCCCCCATAGCGCAGATTCATCGCCTCCGGAAAGATGCGTGCAACAAGCTGCGGTGAAATCTGTGCAATCAGGAGCAGACCGTCTCCGCAGCCGCCCGAGAGGAAGCGATGCGGCTCCATGGGGTTGACGAGATAGAGCTCGCCGCGCCAGAGGCGCTGCTGCACGCCGCCCACCTCGATGAGTGCCGTCCCCTCGAGCACGATCCCGATCTCCATATCGTGATGGAGGTGCATCGTCCGCTCCTCCATGCGCACGAGGAATACATTCAGATCGCGCAGCTGCTCATAGGAAAAAGCATGTGTACCGGACATTGTTCTTCCCCTTCCAAAGATGGCGGGAATCCCCGATGGGACTCCCGCCATCTTCATATATTCTCAGTGCAGTTTTGGAAATACAGCCTTCAGCGCAGGATAGAGCAAGCGATACTTTTGATAGCGCTCCTCATAGCGCGCCGCAAGCGCCGACTCCGGCTCCACCGTCTCCACCACGCGCACGAGCGCGGCGGCAGCATCCGCAACGCTCGGATAGACACCGTGCGCAACCATCGCGAGCATTGCGCCGCCCATGCCGGGTCCCTGCTCCGAGGCGAGGATATCCAGCTTCACATTCATCACGTTCGCAAAGATCTTACGCCAGAGCGGTGACTTCGCTCCGCCGCCGCAGATCTTGCTCCGCTCGATCCGTATGCCGAGCTGACGCGCGACCTCGAGACTGTCCCGCATGCCGAACGCCACGCCCTCAAAGAGTGCCTGCACGATGTCGCGCCGCTCCGTATCGAGCGACATCCCAATGAATGCCGCGCGTGCATCCGTATCGTTGATCGGGCTGCGCTCCCCCATGAGATAGGGCAGGAAGAATACGGGATTGCGTCCGAGACGCTCCTCCGCGATCCCCTCCTGCTCCGCCACATAGTCCTCTGCGCCGAGTACCTTGTCCATGAGCCACTGATTACAGGAGGCGGCGCTCAGCATGACTCCCATCAGATGATAGTTCCCGTCCGCATGAGCAAAGGCGTGGAGCGCATTGTGCGGGTCTACGCCGAACTTCTCGCTCGTGATGAAGATCGTCCCCGACGTACCGATGGAGATGTTGCACGCGCCCTCGCCCACTGTGCCCGTCCCGACGGCGGCGGCGGCGTTGTCCCCCGCCCCTGCTGCAACGACAGTTTCTGCGGGCAGCCCGAGCCGCGCGGCGACCTCCGGCAGAAGCGTCCCGATGGGCGCATAGGACGTAAAGAGATGGGGCATCTGCCCCTCCGTCACACCGACAATCCGTAGCATCTCCTCCGACCAGCAGCCATGCTCCACATCGTAGAGCAGCGTCCCCGCCGCATCCGATGGCTCCGTCGCGTGCACACCCGTGAGCACATAGTTGATATAGTCCTTTGGCAGCATGATCTTTGCGATGCGCGCGAACAGTTCCGGCTCATGCTTTTTCATCCAGAGGAGCTTTGGCGCGGTGAATCCCGCAAAGGCAATATTTGCCGTTGCAGCACTCAGACGCTCCCGCCCGATCGTCTCGTTGAGGTAGTCCACCTCAGCCGCCGTCCGCCCATCGTTCCAGAGGATGGCGGCGCGGATCACGTGATCCTCGGCGTCGAGCACGACGAGTCCGTGCATCTGTCCACCCGCGCCGATACCCGCGACCTGCGCTGCATCAAATCCATCGAGCAGGGCGGGAATCCCCTCCTCCACCGCCCGCACCCATGCGGCGGGATCCTGCTCGCTCCACCCCGGCTTGGGAAAGGAAAGGGGGTAGTCACGTGAGACGATGTTCTTGATGTCGCCGGTTTCATCCATCAGCAGGAATTTGCACGCGGATGTCCCGAGGTCAATGCCGATATAAAGCATTGCAGCCCCTCCCCTCTTATTTCGTCGACTGGTTGTAGATATCGAACGCAACTGCGGCGAGGAGCACCATGCCCTTGATCGCCTGCTGCCAGTCGATGCCGACACCCATGATGGACATGCCATTGTTCAGCACGCCCATGACGAGACCGCCGACCACGGCCCCGATGATCGTACCGACGCCGCCCGAGGCGGATGCGCCGCCGATGTAGCACGCGGCAATCGCGTCCAGCTCGAACATCATGCCCGCCGACGGCGCCGCCGCATTGAGGCGCGCCGAGAAGACCAGCCCCGCAATCGCCGCCATCAGCCCCATGTTGACAAAGACGAGGAAGCGCACCCAGCGCGTCTTGATGCCGGAGAGCTGCGCCGCGCGCTCGTTGCCGCCAACCGCGTAGATGTGCCGGCCGAAGACCGTGCGGTTGCAGATGAACGAGCAGAGGGCGACGAGGAAGCCGAGCAGGATGAGGATGACGGGCAACCCCTTGAACTGATCGAGCCAGTAGCAGGAGATGAGGCTGACGAGGACGATGGCGGCACATTTTGATGCAAAGAGCGCCATGCTGTCCGCCGGGATGCCGTGACGGATGCGCTGATACCGCCCGTTCGCCACGAGGTAGATGCCAATGGCGGCAATGATGATCCCGACGAGCATCGTGCTCATCGGGATCGCACCGATGACGGGAATATCCGCGAGAAACCGCTGTGCGACGAATTGATAGCTCTCGGGGAACGGCGAGAGTGTATTGCCGTCCAAAATAATCATTGTCGCGCCGCGAAAGAGCAACATGCCTGCAAGGGTGACGATGAAGGCGGGCACGCGTATGAACGCAATCCAGAACCCCTGCCACGCCCCGATCAAAAGGCCGAGCGCAATGCAGGAAATAATCGTCACAGGCACGCTCATGCCCATGGAGACGATCATTGTCGCCGCCACCGCACCGATCACGGCGACCACCGAGCCGACCGAGAGATCGATGTCCCCCGTCAGGATGCAGGGCAGCATGCCGATTGCGAGGATGAGGATGTAGCTGTTCTGCATGATGAGCTTCGAGATGTTCATCGGCGCGAGCAGGACGCCGTCCGTACACCACTGAAAGAACAGGGCGATTGCAATCAGCGCGATGAACATGGCGTATTTGTGTACAGCGGTCTGCCAGATAGAAGCAGCGTTCAGACTGACCGCAGCAGTCTCTTTTTTCTCACTCACGTTATTTCCTCCTCCGCCCTTCAACCTGCCTTGCGGCGCGTGTTGCTCTGCATGATAAAGCGCATGATGCTTTCCTGTGACGCCTCCTCTGCAGGGAGTTCCCCTACGAAGCGCCCCTCGTTCATGACGTAGATGCGGTCGCTGATGCCGAGCACCTCCGGCAGCTCCGAGGAAATGACGAGGACGCATTTCCCCGCCGCCGCCAGCTCGTTGATGACGCAGTAAATCTCGTACTTTGCGCCCACATCAATGCCGCGCGTCGGCTCGTCGAGGATGAGTACGTCGGGATCGGCGTACAGCCAACGCGCGAGCATGACCTTCTGCTGATTGCCGCCCGATAGGTTGCGTGTCGCCTGATAGATGCCGGGCGCCTTGATGCGCAGTTTCTTCAGATACTCCTCGGCAACGCCGATCTCCTCCTCCGCACGGATTACCCCGCGCGAGGAGAGCCGCCCCAGCGTCGGCAGACTGATGTTCTCGCGGATGCTCTGCCCGAGGATCAGCCCCTGCCCCTTGCGATCTTCCGTGACGTAGGCAATGCCATTTGCAATCGCCTCACCCACGCTGTTTACCTGTATCTCTTTGCCATCCTTGAGGATCGTCCCTTTGATATTGCGTCCGTAGGATTTGCCAAAAATGCTCATCGCCAGCTCCGTACGTCCCGCGCCCATCAGTCCCGCGATGCCGACCACCTCGCCGCGCCGCAGGCGCAGATTCACGTGATCGACCACCTGACGACCTGCGATATAGGGCGACTCCACACACCAGTCCCGTACCTCGAGGCAGACCTCGCCGTTCTTCTGATTTTCGCGCGCAGGATAGCGGTCGGTAATCGCACGCCCAACCATCCCTTGGATGATACTCTCCTCCGTGATCTCATCCACATTCTTTTCGAGCGTCTCGATTGTGCGCCCGTCGCGGATCACCGTGATCTTGTCCGCCACGCGCGTGACCTCGTTCAGCTTGTGTGAGATGATAATCGCCGTCATGCCAAGACGCTCTCTGAGATCGAGGATGAGATCGAGCAGCTTCTCACTGTCGTCGTCGTTCAGTGCTGCCGTCGGCTCGTCGAGGATGAGGAGGCGCACATCCTTTGCAAGTGCCTTTGCAATCTCCACAAGCTGCTGCTTGCCGACGCCCATCTTGTTCACGGGCATTTCCGGCAGATCGTCCAGTCCAACGCGCGCCATGAGATCGACCGCGCGGCGGTGCACCTCCTCCCAGTCAATGACGCCGCGGCTTGCCTGTTCATTACCGAGGAAGATATTCTCCATGACCGAGAGATAGGGAATGAGTGCCAGTTCCTGATGAATGATAACGATGCCGACCCGCTCACTTTCGCGGATATTATGAAATTTGCACTCCTCCCCGTCATAGAGGATCTTCCCGCCATAAGTCCCGTAAGGGTATACGCCGCTCAGGACATTCATGAGCGTGGATTTGCCCGCGCCGTTCTCACCGACCAGTGCGTGGATCTCCCCCGCGCGCACGACGATATCCACCTTGTCGAGTGCGCGCACACCACCGGGAAAGACCTTTTCGATATTCTGCATTTCGAGCAGGATGTCCGCCATGTCATCCCTCCTAGTAAAGGAAGCACTGATAAATTCAGTCGCGCCATCTTAGCGCATCTTTTTTGCCCACACAACGCCTGCAAATCCTCCACATAGCCTCTGCTATGCGTCCGGTTTACCTCCTAGTTCGGACGAAAAAATCTACGCCAATCTGATGGTCTATTTTATCAGCGATTCCTAAAACGCCCTCTGCAGGCTTGGAAATCATTCCGCAGCACGGCAGAGGGCAGCATCACAATATATTTTTTACTTCTGCAGTTCCGCCTCAGTGTAGTAACCGGAGTCGATGAGCAGCTGCTTGTAGTTGGACTTGTCCACGAACTTCGGCTCGAGCAGGTACGAGGGCACAACCTTCACGCCGTTGTTGTAGTCCTTCGTATTGTTGACTTCGGGCTGCTGCTTCGCAAGGATTGCATCCACCATCTTCACGACCTGATCCGCAAGCGCACGCGTGTCCTTGAACACGGACATCGACTGCTCGCCCGCGACGATTGCCTTCACGTTCGGCAGATTCGCATCCTGTCCAGTGATGACGGGCATCGGGCGATCCGCCGTATTGTATCCTGCGGATTTCAGCGCTGACTGCACGCCAAGCGAAACGGAGTCGTTCGAGCAGAGCACCGCATCCAGCTTTGCACCTGTGTAGTACGTCGTCAGGATGTTGTCCATGCGCTCCTGTGCCTTTGCCTCATCCCAGTTCGGCGTTGCACACTGCTCGCGCGTCATCTGTCCCGAGCGGACGACAAGCTGTCCCTTGTCGATGTAGGGCTTCAGCACATCCATTGCACCGCCGAAGAAGAAGTTCACATTGTTGTCGTCCATCGGACCTGTCGAAATCTCAATATTGAAGGGTCCCTTGCCCTCGGCAAGCCCAAGACGATCAGCAATATACTGTCCCTGGATCTTACCGACGAGATAGTTGTCAAACGTCGCGTAGTAGCTGACCGCGTCCGTGTTCATGATGAGCCGGTCATAGGCGATGACCTCGACACCCGCGCTCTTTGCCTCGTTCAGTACGGATGAGAGTGCACTGCCGTCGATCGAGCCGACGACCAGCACCTTGCAGCCCTTCGTAATCATATTCTCGATCTGCGAGACCTGCGTCTCTACCTTGTTCTCCGCAAACTGCAGATCGACATCATAGCCCTTCTCACGGAGCTTCTTCTCCATGTTTGCGCCGTCCTGATTCCAGCGCTGCAGTGACTTCGTCGGCATCGAGACGCCCACCTTGACGCCCTTCGTGTCACCCGACGCTGCCTTGTCCGAGCCGCCGCAGCCGGCAAAGAATGCCGCCGTCATGACAGCCAGACCCGCGACGAGGAGTTTCTTGAATCTCATCCTTCATCAACCTCCTGACAAAAAGCCCTACTCATCTTCACAGGGAAATTCCCCGCCGTATGTGCTCGAACAATTTTCTTCTCTCAAACCAACAAGATATATCATTATATCTTATGATTCTATAAATGTGCTCGAGCACATTTATAGAATAACAGTGCACTACAGATTTGTCAAGTGTGAATTTCTCGAGTTTGCGCAAAATATTTGAAAAAAGATGGAGAATCGGTATAATGAGTGTATGTAAGGGGTGTGTATCATGATTACCATCAAACAGATCGCGGAGCTCTGCGGCGTGTCGCGCGGAACAGTTGACCGCGTCATCAATGGGCGGGGCAAGGTCAAGGAGGAGAAGCGGGTGCTCATTCTGAAAACCATGGCAGAGTTCGGCTACCAGCCGAATCCTGCGGCGCGCGCCCTCGTCTCACAGAAGCAGAGCCCCATCGCGGGCGTCATCATCTCCGCGAGCGAGATCCAATTCTTTGCCCCCATCATCGAGGCACTGCGCAAGGCGGCGGCATACTATGAGCGCTTCGGACTGCAGGTGCGCTGGCATCTGCTCACGGGCTACAGTGTCGCCGAGCAGTGTGCTGCCATCGCCGCCCTGCGCGCAGAAGGTGCTGAGGCGATCATCATCAACCCCATCAGCGATTCCGAGGTGATCGCCACCATCGAAAACGCCATTCACGACGGTATCTTTGTCATATCGCTCAACAACGACTTCGCCTCAAAAGAGCCTCATGTCTACGTTGGCAGCGATTACACGGCAGGTGGTCGCACGGCGGCGGTGCTTTTGCGCAAGATCTGCACGGGGCCTATCCACGCAGGCATCAGCTACAGCGGTGAGCGGATGCTCGGACACCATCAGCGCGTCGAGGGTTTCCGCAGCCGTCTCGCCGTGGAGGCGGACTGCAGCATTGTCGCCGTCATGAAGGACTCCGACGATGACATCCATGCCTACGAGGAAACCCTTCAAATGATCGACGCGCATCCCACGATGAACGCCTTCTTTATCGCTACCTCCGGCGGTGCACACGGCGTCTGCCAAGCACTTGTCAAACGAAAACGCGCTGACGACATCACCGTTGTCACCTTCGACATCATCCCCGCCATCCAGCGCGCCATGCAGCGGGGGATCATCAACGCCGCCATCTATCAGCATCCGCGCCGTCAGGGACAGGTCGCCATGCAGCTCGCCTACGACCGCATTATCAGCGGTATCCCGCCCACACGCAATGAATATATCATGCAGAATGAAATACGGATTCTTGAGAATCTGTAAATACACGAAAAACCCTTTCCTTTGTAGGCTTGCCGCAAAGGAAAGGGCTTTTTCAAGATATGTGTATAGGAATCGCTGTGAAGTGGTAAACTAAAACTGGACACAGAGGGGGTAGAAAATGGACACTGCTTAGTATCCTGTACACAGGATGACAGGCAGCGGACAGCCTATCTCCCGATGCAGACA
>NZ_DBHIVL010000038.1:0-20296 GCF_057271695.1 Centipeda sp. (in: firmicutes) | reverse complement strand
AGTTCGGGCAAAAAAGATGCGTCAAGATGGCGTGGCTGAATTTATCAGTGCTTCCCTAGCTTCGTGCAACAGCCCCTTTTCGTATCACATCGTATCAAATCCCGAGTGCAGCAATCCACGCGTTGATCGCCATCGGTGTCTCCCCCATCTCGAAACGGCGGCCTTCCTTCATCAGCGCACCTTCTGCCGAAGGACGCAGATGCGCAGTCGTCTGCCCCATGGAACTGCCGCCCGAGGTTGCAAACGGAATGATCGTCTTACCCGTCAGATCATAGCTCTCGAGGAAGGTATTGATGATATGCGGTGCGACGTACCACCAGATCGGGAAGCCAACAAAGATGACCTGATAGGGCGCGAGGTCAAGCGGCTCACCCGCAATCGCGGGACGGCTCTGAGGATCGCGCATCTCCACACTGGAGCGGCTTTTGCTGTCGTTCCAGTTGAGGTCATCCTCGGTATACGGCACAGCGGGCACAATCTCATGCAGATCGCCGCCGATCACATCCACGATCTTGTGTGCGACCTTCTTCGTACGCCGCGAAGGAGATGCGGAAAAATAGGCAATCAGTATTTTCCCGTACATACTATTTCCTCCTTGCAAGATACTCGTAAGCGAACCCCAGATTCTCGGGCAGAATGTCCGACTCGAACATACGGTTCCACGGGAATGTCACAACAACGGTGTCGATCTCGGCGATCGGCGGCAGGTTCTCCTCGATGAAACGGTTCATCATGCGTGTCGAGCGCATGGAAACGGCGTCCATCTTCGAGCCAAGGCTGCCATAAAAACCGTCGCCGCGCAACCATGTAAGCTGGCGGGCGATGGTGTTGCGGACATTCGCCTGATATGCCCAGTCATCGAGGTAACGCGTCGTGAGGAGATGATCGATCGCATCGCCGTTCATATGACGGACGAGCATCCCCTCGCCGAGCGCAAATCCGGAGCTGTTCGTCGGCGTGTTCCAGCCGGCATACGCCTGGATCTTGTAGAGGAGTCCGCGTTTCTGCAGCTCTGCCATGAGTGCATTGTCAGCTCCGTTGGCAAAGGCAATGTCTGCGATGGCGACGGGGTATCCCTTCGCCACATAGTCCGCGACCAGATCGGCAAAATATTGCGTACCGTCACGCGGCGTACCGTCGTTGAGCACTGCGTTTGCCTCATAGGTGCGTCCGTCGGGGTTCGTGTTCACCGTGAGCACAACATCCGCCTTCTCGGGAGCGCGCACCATCATGCCGCCCGCCGCAAGTACGGCATCCGAGATCGATGTGCTGATCTTCTCATCGGAGTACGCGGGTACGGTATCCGCACCGCGTCCCCAGTTGTAGCGTGCAAAGACAAAGGGAATCTCGTGTTTCTGCTCGTTGACCGCACGCGTGAGCATGAGCAGGGCGATCTCGTCGATGCCCGCCATCGTCTGAAACCGCGTTTTGCCGAGGTCTGCTCCCGCCGCCGAAAGGTATCGGCTCTCCAGATGCGTCTGCGAGAACGGCGCATTGTCGTCACGCCCGAGGGTCAGATAGCGGAACGTATTGCGCTTGCGCAGCAGGTCGATCAGGTATTCGTTGACCGCATAGTTTTTCTCGCGGCGCCCCATCCAGTCGGCAAGTGCCTCCTGTGGGATCAGACGGCCGAGGAAGTCGTACTCCTTGCGCTCGCGGCGCGTGAGCCCCTCGACCTCATCCTTGTCACGGAGAACGGTATAGCGGAAGATATCCGCGCCGTAGCGACGGTAGTACTCCGGCTCCTCATGCCCCGATGCTTCGCCCGTGCGCGGTGTCCGCATGATCGAGCCGAACACATAGAGCGGGATCTTCGGATGGGATTTCTGCAGCCCCTCGAACCGCGCTGCTCGTTCGAGCACCTGTGCACGCGTGAAGGAATGCTTGCGCGAACCGACGAGACTGCCGTAGATCATGGCATCCGAAGAGATGACTGCCGCTTTTACCCCCGGCTGTGCGAGGTTCTGCTCCACCCATGTCCACAGCTCATCGGGATGTCCCCAGTCCTCACGATTGCCCAGCAGCTCCTGCGGCGGAACGATGATGTCATAGCCGACGTGCTGCACGACATCCGCCGTCTGCTTGCTTGAGATCGGACGACTGTCATGCGGGATAAAGACGATCTTCTCCGTGACCGATGCCCTCTTTGCCGCATCGACCGACTGCGGCAGAAGGAGCATTGCCAACATGGAAAAACAAAGTATGCGAATCAAACGAGCTCCTGTCAAAGTGCCTCTTCCTCCCCTGTGCTTCCCTCAGTACTTGATGAACGCTTCTCCTGCAAAAGTGCCTTGAGCGCATCCCGCACATCGTCGGGCACGTTCAGCTTCGTATCAAACATGATGCCGCCCTCCTGCACCGACGCGCCCTCGATCTCGATCATATCCGTCAGGCGATGCCCGTGGAACTCGGTCTGCCCCAGTTTTGATGCAGCAAGCACCTCATGAAAGTTCACATGGACTTTGTTGCCGTGAATCTCTACAGGCAGGTTCTCGGACACATCGAAACGCCCCATCATGCGCTCCACCATCGACAGCGAGACACGCGAGAACACCCATGACACAAACCCGTGGTCGGGGATGTTCTTCTCCCGCACGCGGTAGACAGCATAGGACTTGTCGCCGTCGTGAACGAACTCCTCAATGGTGCCCGACAGCTCGACCTTCTTATACTTTTTCGTCGTTGTGCACAGGAGATCCAAACGTCCATTTGCGTGCGAGCGCAGGGCGATACTGCGAATCGAGCCGTTCGTCCCGATATTCTTTGCAATCGCCTCATTCAGCACGGAGTCACGTACGAAGAGATGCCCCTCGGCAATCTGTGCCAGCGTCTCGCGATCCCATGTGTCACGCAGCACCGTGAGGGCAGGGCCATAGTCTGCAACTGCCTCACGCACGCTGCCCCAATCAATATTTTTCACCTGCTCAATGAAATTTGCAGGAATTTCAATCACCATTACTTATTCGCCTTCTCCGCTTCCGTTTTCTTCTCACGCAGTTCCTGCCAGAGGTTCTGAGCTCGCTCAAAAAGTTTCACGTCGTTCTTGCGGACTTCCTGATCGCTCATAATCTGCGAGAGCATCTGCGTCGCCCTCTCATAGTCTTCCAAACGGTAGTATGCCGCACCTGCAATGTAGAGTGCCATGCTGTCACTCATGCCGTGGATCGGGTAGTGCTCCGTCATGACCGATTTTTCGTAGAACTCGGCAGCGAGGCGCAGAACTTCCGCCTCCTTTTCATGCTCCCCCACGTCACGATAGACCCATGCCATACCCATGCAGTAGCCCGCCTTCTTTTGGAGCGTCCATCCGAGACGCTCGACAAAGTAGATGCCGAGCTTATAGGCACGAATCGCTTCCTCCACCGTACGTTCCTCATGATACGGCAGGTTGATCGTACGGCCCTCGAGGAGTTCTTGAATCTTCGCCTTATCGCGCGGACTCAGCGGCTCCTCCGTAAACTGTTTCTCGTCGGCTGCAAAGCCGCAGTGCTCACACAGCCAGATGCGATAGCGATAGGGACATACACCTTCGTAATGGACACAAAAGTCCTCATCCGTCCCCAATGTAATGAGGCGCGCCTTCAGCTTTGTCGCGTGCGTCTTTTCCCCACAGACCGGACATGGCTTCTCCACCGTATATGTATACTCGGCCATCGTACTTCCTCCCTACCGAAAAATCCCCTTCAGCATACCATAAATTACAAAAAAAAGAAAGAAGGAGACCCCGCACACTGGTGCAAAGGTCTCGCTTCATGGATATCAAAACACGCTTCTATGCCGCAGTACTTAGCGATGGTAGCGCACGCAAAGTGCCTGCAGTTTCTTTGGGTCGAGCTCAAGGAGATAGTCTTTTTTGAGACTCCAGCGCCAGTTGATGCCGACGGTGCCGGGGGTGTTCATGCGCGCGCGCTCGTCGAGGGCGAGTAGATCCTGCATGGGGATGATCGCCATGCGGGCGCGCGAGGCATACGCCGCCTTGATGAGGCGTTTGCAGATGGTTCTCGGGCGATCCGAGGTCGTGCCCGTCA
The DNA here is from genome assembly GCF_057271695.1 of Centipeda sp. (in: firmicutes). Classification (NCBI taxonomy): domain Bacteria; kingdom Bacillati; phylum Bacillota; class Negativicutes; order Selenomonadales; family Selenomonadaceae; genus Centipeda; species Centipeda sp. (in: firmicutes). The sequence goes on along the minus strand of NZ_DBHIVL010000038.1, from coordinate 16,268 downwards.
TGTTCGCCAGTGTCTCACGCAGCACCTCGTCGATGTCACGCGTGTACCAGCCGACGGTGGTGTTGTTGTCGTGCGTCCCCGTGTAGACGATGCTGTTCTCTGGGGTGACGAAGCCGACGCGCCCCGACTCGTTCGGTTCGAGCATGAAGTGAACGATCTTCATGCCGGGGAAGCCGCAGTCGTCGCGCAGCCGCTCGACCTCGCTCGTGATGATGCCGAGATCCTCGGCAACGATATCGAGTGTACCGAGTTCGCGCTCGATCTCATCGAAGAACGCCTTGCCCGGCCCCTTGATCCACCGTCCGTTGATTGCCGTCTCCGCCTTGCCGTCCACCGACCAGTACGCCTCAAAGGCGCGGAAGTGGTCGATGCGGATGATGTCGACCTGCTCGTGCAGCTTTTGGAAGCGGCGTTTCCACCACGCATAGTTCTCCGCCTTCATCGCGTCCCAGTTGTACTGAGGGTTGCCCCAGAGCTGCCCATTCGCAGCAAAGTAGTCGGGCGGTACGCCCGCGACCGTGCGCGGCGTCCCATCCTCGTTCAGGTCAAAGAGGTGCTGATGCGCCCATGCGTCCGCGCTGTCCTGTGCGATGAAGATCGGCATGTCGCCGAGGATTTCGATGCCCTTTTTCCGCGCATAGTCATGCAGATGGTTCCACTGGAGATGGAAGATGTACTGCTTGAAACGATCCAGCTCCACCTCGTCCTTCTGCCGCTCGGCAAGAGCTTTCAGGGCTGCGGGCTCACGATGTTTGATCTCCGCCGGCCAGTCCGTCCATGCGCAGCGGCCGTATTCCTTCTTTGCCGCATGGAAGAGCGCGTAGTCGTCGAGCCAGTACGCCTCTTTCTCACAGAATGCCTTGAACTCCTTGTCCTTTGCACTCGTCTTGCGGAATGAGTAGAACGCCTTTTCGAGCAGCTCTTTCTTGAACTGCTTGACGCGCTCGAAGTCGATGAACGCCGAGTTCGCCTCATACGGCAGGAAAAGGTCTTTCTCGCTGAGCCAGCCGTGCGCGGCAAGATCCTCGGGGTCGATCATCATGATGTTGCCCGCGAACGCGGAGATGGATTGATAGGGCGAGTAGCCATGTCCGACCGGGCTGAGCGGCAGGATCTGCCAAATCTTCTGCCCCGCTTCTGCAAGGAAGTCGAGGAAACGGTACGCCTCCTTGCCGAAGTCGCCCACGCCGTATTTCGACGGCAGCGAGGTCGGATGCAGGAGTACGCCCGCCTTGCGCTCGTAGCGGCGCGGTTCTTTGCGCTCGCGCAGGAGCAGTCCAAAGAGCGGCGGGATCTTGATGCGCAGCCGCCCGCGCTCCACCTCATAGGTGCGCGAGGGCTTGAATGCATCCTCGAACACACCGCAGGCAAAGTCGCTCACATTGATCTCGATCGTCAGCGTCTCCGTCAGGTTGCGGTTGAATGCGGCGATAAATACGCCGTCTTCCTTTTCTTGATTGAATACATCGTAGCCCGAACGGATCGTGCGTGCATATGCGATGACATCGCCCGCGCCGTAGAGCGGCAGGATTTCACCCGTGCGCAGGGCATCGTTCTCGTTGCGGACGGCGATGAACCGCTCGAACCACCCGCGAATCTCCTTGTTGCCGTGCTCCCAATCGTAGGGGCGGCGGTTGAACGGGTCTTTGAACCCCTGCATTCCGATCTCGTCGCCGTAGTAGACGCTCGGCACACCGGGATAGGTCATCTGCCAGAGTGTCGCCATGAGGAGGCGGCGCGAGCCGAGGTCGAACTGCTCCGGCGTCATGCGCACGCGCGACTGCTCGATGGCGGGCATTCCCTCATAATAGGGAACACCGGCGAGCACGGTGATCGCACGCTGCACATCATGACTGCCGATGAGGTTCATCATCGCATAGAGATTTTCCTTCGGGTAGTTCTCGATCTGGCTTGCAAGGCGTCGCGCGGTCTGATGCCCGTCAGACGCACCCGTGAGGAAGTCGAGCATGATGGTACGCAGCGGATAGTTCATCGCCGAATCCATCTCGTTGCCCGAGAGGTATTCGCGCGGTGTGCCGTACGCGACCTTGTTCGAGGCATCCTCCCAGACCTCGCCAATCATGACGGCATCAGGATTGCGCTTTTTGAGCTCGGCAAAAAACGTCTGGGAGAAGGTTGGCGGCAGCTCATCGATCACGTCGAGACGCCAGCCCGCTATGCCCTCGTTCATCCAGTGATGGAGCACACTGTCCTTGCCCGTGATAACGAAGTCCATATAGGCAGGGTCGGTCTCGTTGACGTTCGGGAGCGTGTCGAAGTTCCACCAGCAGTCGTACTCGTTCGGATAGCTGCGGAAGTGATACCACGAGTAGTACGGCGATTCCTTCGACTGGTATGCACCGAGCGATCCGTACTGCTGCTGACGGTTGAAGTAGATGCTGTTGCTGCCCGTATGGCTGAACACACCGTCCAGGATGATGCGGATGCCGCGCTGCTCCGCTGCTGTGACGAGCGCACGAAAGTCCTCGATGTCGCCCAGTACGGGGTCGATCTTGTGATAGTCCCCCGTGTCGTAGTGATGGTTGCTCTCGGACTCAAAGACGGGGTTGAAGTAGATACAGGAGATGCCAAGATCCTTCAGATAGTCCAACTTCTCCATGACACCGCGCAGATTCCCGCCGAAGAAGTCATAGGCGATGATCTCCTTCGTGTCCGGATCCTTGAGATACATAGGATCGTCCGTCCAGTCCGTACGGATGACTGCGCCCTTCTTCTTCACGATCGTATCCCCCGCACGCGCAAAACGATCGGGGAAGATCTGATACATCACGGCATTCTTGAACCAGTCCGGTGTGCGCGCCCCCTTGTTGTAGATCGTAATCTGATAGGACGCGGGCGCACTGCTGCTGAGTACACCAACACCGCCTAGCATCTCCGCATTGTTTCCGTAGAAATAGGTACCGCTCTCCGTCGTGATGATAAAGTAATACCAGACGAGACAGCCATAGTCCGGGAGGTTGAGCCACGCGGTATAAAATTTTTGCTCTCCCTGCGTGTCTCTCGTCTCAAGCGGAATCAGACGCTCCCCCGTCTGATCCTGCCACAGACGCACAAGCACCTGCTGTATGGCCTCGTAGGTACGAATGCGGATGCCAAGACGCAGACGACTCCCCGCCTCCGCCGCCCCGACAATGGAGCGGTAGTATATATTCTGCGAGTTGTGCTCCACTTGATAAGATTCCAGCATAGCACCCTCTCCTTTCCTAACGGATCACTGATAAATTCTGCACCAATCTGATGGACTTCATGTTACCAGTGATTCCTAAAACAAAACGCACAGAAACCACTGATGAATCAAATGTTCTTATTTGAACCAATTCACCAGCGGTTTCATAGGGGGTGCGTCGTAGAAGCCTCAAATAAGGTCAACTCACGCACAAATCGTTCTGCAAGGGCATGTTTCAGCTTTCGAGCAGAAGGCGCTCATAGAGCGTCTCGTACTCCTTCGCCGAACGCTTCCAGCTAAAGTCGCTGTGCATCGCCGTAAAGACGAGCTGCCGCCACTCACGCAGATTTCCATAGGCAGCAAGTGCACGCTTGATGGCATACATCATCTCGTGTGCATTGTATTCGTAGAACAGGAAACCGTTCCCCTTGTCCACGTCCGAGCGGTCGAACTGGATGACGGTATCCTTAAGGCCGCCCGTCTCGCGAACGACGGGAATCGTCCCGTAACGCATGGCGATGAGCTGACCGAGTCCGCACGGCTCGAACATCGACGGCATGAGGAAGATGTCCGATGCCGCATAGATGCGCTGTGCAAGCTCGTTCGAGAAGCGGATGTTGATCGATGCCTTGTTCGGATAGCGCCACGCGAGTTCCTTGAACCAGTCCTCGTAGCTGCGGTCACCCGTCCCGAGCAAGACAAACTGAACGTTCTCATGCTGGAGAATTTCATCCAGCACACGCACGACAAGATCCAGCCCCTTGTTCGCCACAAGACGCGTAACCATCGCGATCATCGGCACGCGGCGGTTCTCGGGAAGCCCGAGGTCGCTCTGCAGGTGCACCTTGTTGTCGCTCTTGCCCTCAACCGCCTTCTTCACGCTGTAGTTGACGTAGAGATTCTTGTCCGTCTCGGGGTTGTAGATCTCGTAGTCGATGCCGTTGACGATGCCAAACAGCTGCTCGCGACGCTTGCGCAGGAGTCCCTCAAGATGCTCGCCGTAGTAGTCGTACTGAATCTCCTCAGCATAGGTCTTGCTGACGGTCGAGACGTAGTCGGAGTAAATGATGCCCGCCTTCATAAAGTTGACTGCATCGAAGAACTCAAGGTCACCGTTGTTGAAGTACTGCCAGTCCAGTCCAAGGACATCCGTCATGACATCCTTGGGGAAGACCCCCTGATACTTCAGGTTGTGGATGGTAAAGAGCGACTTGATGCCGGCATAGCGTGCATCGTCCATATGCTCAAGCTTGAGGAATACATTGACGAGTGCGGAATGCCAGTCGTTGGAGTGAACGATGTCCGGCCAGAAATCGAGCGCAGGCAGGAGGTTGAGGACAGCGCGGCTGAAGAACGAGAACCGCTCGGCATCGTCCGGATACCCGTAGAAACCCTCGCGGTTGAAATACTCTTCATTGTCCACGAAGTAGTAGGTCACGCCGTCCAGCACGTACTTGTCAATACCGACAAACTTGTCCCGCCATGCGACGTTCAGAACCCCGTCGTAGACGTGCTCCATGGAGTTCCGAATCTCCTCGGAAATCGCGCCGTACTTCGGCAGGATGACACGGCAGTCCACCCCATCCTTTACAAGTGCGGCAGGGAGCGAGCCCGCCACATCCGCAAGACCGCCGGTCTTGACAAAGGGAACTGCCTCCGATGCTACATATAGTACCTTCATCCCAATATCCTCCTTTATCTCGCGGAGGGATGCCGTAACCATCCCCCGCGAGTTTATCATACTGTGTTTCGCAGCTTTCGTCATTCTCCTATGCAAGGCGTGCAGCGTATCTTATGCCTTTGCCGCACGCGTTTTCTTTGGTTTGTCCTCGGTCTCTGCTGCCTTTTTCCGCGCAGGTGCTTTCTTGGTCGCCGTCATGGATGCCGTCTTTGCTGCGGACTTTTCCGACGTTTTCACGGGCTTCGCTGCCGTCTTTGCAGACGTCGTTTTTTCCTCCGCCGCACTCTTTGCTGTCGGCTTCTTTGCTGCCGCCTTCTTGACGGGCTTTTCCTCCGCCGTCGCTGCGGTCTTCCGCGTCGTCTTCGCAGTCGTCTTTTTCACGGGAGCAGTGTCCCCGTCCGACTTCTTTGCCGGCGTTATACGCTTCTTTGGTGCAGTTTTCTTCGGAATCGGCTCGGCTTCGGCTTTTTTCTCCGCAGCAGCCGCCTTTGTCTTAGGCGTTACTGCTTTTTTTTTTGCAACAGCATCGACCGTCTTAGGCACTTCATGATCGGGTGTTCCCGCGCCGCTCTGCTGCTTCAAACGATAGAATGTGGTCGCCAGAGGCGGCACAGTGATGACGATGGACTGTTCACGCCCGTGGAATGCGTAGTCCTCGCTCACGATATCGCCCGCATTGAGGACGCCGCTGCCGCCGTATGCCTCCTCGTCAGAGTTGAAGACCTCGACATACGTCCCCTTCGTCGGCACGCCGATGCGGTAGCCGTGGCGCACCTCGGGCGTGAAGTTGTGGACGCAGACAATAAAGTCACTGTGATCCTCGGCGCGGCGGACGAGTGCGATAATGCTGTTCTCGCTGTCGTTGCAGTCAATCCACTGGAAGCCGTTCCAGTCGAAATCAACCTGCCAGAGAGCCTTGTTGTCCACATAGAATTTATTGAGTGCCTTCGAGTACGCAAGCATCTTCGTGTGCATCGGATACTGCTCAACGAGATGCCAGTCCATGCTGTCGTCAAAATTCCACTCGATGAAATGCCCGAACTCGCCGCCCATAAAGAGCAGCTTCTTGCCCGGATGCGCCATCCAGTAGCCGAAGAACCCGCGCAATCCCGCAAATTTCTGCCAGTAGTCGCCCGGCATCTTGCTGATGAGCGAGCACTTGCCATGCACGACCTCGTCATGCGAGAGCGGCAGAACAAAGTTCTCGGAGAACGCATACATGAGGGAGAACGTGATCTTGTCCTGATTCCACTTGCGGTAGATCGGGTCAAGGCTCATGTAGGAGAGCATGTCGTTCATCCAGCCCATGTTCCACTTGTAGTTGAAGCCCATGCCGCCCATGTAGACAGGCTTCGAGATGAGCGGCCACGAGGTCGATTCCTCCGCGATCATCAGCGCCTGTGGATGGTACTTGAAGATCGTTTCGTTGAGCTTCTTCAGGAAGTCCATCGCCTCGAGGTTGCCCGTGTCGCCGTATTTGTTCGGCTGCCACTCGCCGTCCTTGCGGCCGTAGTTGAGGTAGAGCATATTCGCAACGGCATCGATGCGCAGACCGTCGATGTGGAACTCCTCGAACCAGAACAGTGCGTTCGAGATGAGGAAGCTCTGCACCTCCGTACGCCCGTAATCGAAGTTGGTCGTGCCCCACTCCCAGTTCTCTGCACGCGTCTCGTTGTCGGATTCGTAGAGGTTCTTGCCGTCGAAGTGACGCAGCCCCTGCTCATCCTTGCAGAAGTGCCCGGGCACCCAGTCCATGATGATGCCGATGCCGTTCTGGTGCGCCGTATCGACCAGATAGCGGAAATCATCGGGCGTGCCGTAGCGGCTTGTCACGGCGAAATAGCCCGTCGCCTGATAGCCCCACGAGCCGTCATAGGGATGCTCGCAGAGAGGCATGAACTCAATGTGTGTGTAGTTCATGTCCTTGACGTAGCTGATGAGCTGATCTGCCAGCTCACGGTAGGAGAGGTAATCGCCCTCAAGCGTCCGCCGCCAAGAGCCCGCATGCACCTCGTAGGTGAGCATGGGACGCTCATAGGAGGACTCCTCCGCCTTGCGTTTCTGCCACGCCTCATCCTTCCACTCATAGTGGTTCATATCGTAGGTGCGGGATGCCGTCTGCGGCTTCTTCTCGGCATAGAACCCATAGGGATCCGCCTTCATGATGCGCGGGCCGCCCCACTGCGGCTCGATGGCGTACTTGTAAATCTCGCCTTCGCCGAGCCCCTCGACGAATACCTCCCAGATCTCGCCGTCATCCATGCGGTTCATCGGATGGATGAAGACATTCCAGTCATTGAACTCGCCGACGACACTGACCGCCTTTGCATTCGGTGCCCACACCGTAAAGCGGACGCCCTTTTTGCCGTCCTGCTCCACAAAATGCGCTCCGAGCATTTCCTGTGCATGATAGTTTGTGCCCTGATGAAAGAGGTACAGATCAAACTCACTGAGTGCGGATGTTTTCATAACGATCCCCTCCTGTATTTTCCTCGTAAAGAGTGCGGGTATCCTCCGCAATCCCGTATGGCTACGAGATGATGACGGGACGGATGCCCCAGATCTCGCGTGCATACTCGTCGATTGTGCGGTCGGACGAAAACCCGCCGGAGTGCGCGACATTCATTGCTGCCGTGCGTGCCCAGGCGTCCTTGTCCTTGAACCGCCGCATGACCTCGATGCGCGCATTGTCGTACGCATTGAAGTCCTTCAAGATAAAGAATTCATCGTTCGCGTGCAGGAGATAGTCATACAGCGAACGGAAATCTCCGTAAGTGCCGTCGACGAGTTGGTTCATCACCGTGCGTATCTTCTCGTTCGTGTGATACTCATCCCACGCCGAATACGCGCCCGTCGCATAGTAGTTCATGACTTCCTCCGCCTTGAGGCCGAAGATGACGCAGTGGTCATTGCCGACTGCATCACGGATCTCGACGTTCGCGCCGTCGAGCGTTCCAAGTGTGATCGCTCCGTTCATCATGAACTTCATGTTGCCCGTCCCCGACGCTTCCTTTGATGCCGTCGAGATCTGCTCGCTGACATCCGCTGCGGGATAGACCAGCTCGCCGATGGAGACACCGAAGTTCTCGATGAAGATGACCTTCATGAAATCGTTGACGCGCTTATCCTTGTTGATGCGGTCAGCAACGACATTGATGAGGCGGATCGTCTCCTTCGCGATGTAGTAGCCGGGCGCCGCCTTGCCGCCAAAGAAGTAGGTCACAGGCTGCGTGAGGAAGGACGGCTCGCTGAGCGCACGATGGTAGCGGTACATGATGTGCAGAATGTTCATCAGCTGCCGCTTGTAAGAGTGAATACGCTTGACCTGGATGTCGAACATCGAATCCGGGTCGAGCTTCACGCCGTTGTGCTGTTCAATATAGTGCGCGAGGCCCTCACGGCGCAGATGCTTGATCTTCATGATCTGCTCGCGGAAGTTCTTGTCCGCGACATGGTCATGCAGTCCGTCCATCTTCTCGGGATGGCGATGCCACTCACGGCTGCCGAGTGTATCGTCGATCAGTGCGGCAAGCTCGGGATTCGCCCCCATGAGCCAACGGCGATGCGTGATGCCGTTCGTCTTGTTGTTGAACTTGCGCGGCGTATAGTCATAAAAATCCTTGAGCGTTGTGGATTTCAGGATACCCGTATGGATCTTCGCAACGCCGTTGACGCTGTGCCCGCCGACAATCGAGAGACGCGCCATGTGAATCACGCCGTCCTGAATGATGGAGAGCGCACGCACCTTATCCTCATTGTTTGGATAGCGGCGGCGTACCTCCTCAAGATGGCGGCGGTTGATCTCGTCGATGATCATGTAGATGCGCGGCAGGAGCGGGCGGAACATGTCAATGCCCCACGTCTCAAGTGCCTCGGGCATGATCGTGTGGTTTGTGTAGCCGATCGTGTCGCGCGTGATCGCCCACGCATCCTCCCATGTCAGCTCCTCCTCATCGACGAGGACGCGCATGAGCTCCGCCACGCAGAGCGCGGGATGCGTGTCGTTGATGTGAATGCCAATCTTCTTGCCGAAGTCGTAGATGCTCATGCCCGTCTTCTTGTAGTGACGGACAATGCTCTGCACACCTGCCGAAACGAAGAAGTACTCCTGAATGAGACGCATACGGCGCCCCTCAAACGTACTGTCGTCCGGATAGAGATAGCGCGTAATCGACTCAACAAAACTGCGGTAGTCGTTGCGCTGCTGGATCTGCTCATGCGTCAGCATACCGTAGTCGGAGAAGTCGCGGTTGACCTCGGCGTTCCACATGCGCAGCGTGTTGACCGTCGCGTTGTGGTAGCCGACAATCGGCATATCATACGGCACTGCCATGACGATCATCGGGTTCTCATGGACAAGCTCCAGTTTGCCATTCCCCATGTCGCGCATATAGGCGTTGCCGCCAAACTTGACATCGACGGACTTGTCCGGCTTGCGGTACTCCCATGCAAAGCCGTCGCGCAGCCAGTTGTCGGGAATCTCGACCTGATTGCCGCCGACAATCTTCTGCTCGAAGAGCCCGTACTGATAGCGGATCGTGCAGCCATGCCCCGGGAGACGATGCGCCGCGAGTGAGTCAATGAAGCACGCTGCAAGGCGACCGAGGCCGCCGTTGCCGAGACCTGCGTCCGGCTCTGCCTCGTACGCATCCGAGAGGTTCAGCTTGAAGTCCCCAAGGACTTCCTTCAGAGCCTCCTCAATGCCGAGGTTGATAAGGTTGGATTTCAAGAGGCGGCCGAGCAGGAACTCAATGGAGAAGTAGTAGATCTGCTTCTCCTTGCGCTCGCCATACTGCTTGTTCGTCTTGATCCAGTTATCCGAGATGGACTGCTTGGCGGTTGCTGCGATTGTCTTGTAGATCTCAACCTCCGTCAGTTCCTCTACCTCGCGTCCAAACATCACATGCGCGGTTGTGATAAAACGGCTCTTGAGGATCTTTTTCATCGTCTCGAGAGCTTTCCCTGTCGGTCGGTTGACCTGATCCTTCTGTGCCAAATCGTCCACTCCTTTTCCAAACTTCTCTTGTCTCCCCCGACCTTCTTTCCTGCACACGGCAGACCCCCGTAAGAAGTATCAGAAACAAGAAGCCGTTATAGTCCTTCCCCGCTCCGAACATCGGAGCGGGGAAGGAATCGCTAACGGCAAAATAAACAGATTTCTTTTAGATTGTGATATTCTTCTTGATCACCAGCGGATACTCTGCAGCGCCCTTCAGCCACTTCTCCGCCGTGATGGTGACGTTCTTGTCGCAAATGACATTTTCGATAAGTGCGCCATCCTGAATGTCACATTTCTGCATGATGATCGAGTTGCGGATCTTCACATCCTTGCCCACCTTGACCCCGCGGAACAGAATACTGTTCTCCACCTCCCCGCGTACAATGCAGCCGTTCGCGATGAGGGAGTTCGTGGCCTTGGCAGTCTCCTTGTACTGCACGGGTACGCCGTCCTTGATCTTCGTGTAAATCGGACGCTCCCCCATGAAAAGGTTTTGCCAGACATCAGGATCGAGGATCTCCATATTCGCCCGATAGTAGGTCGACATGGAGTCCACGTGCGCCATATAGCCGTCATGCTCGTAGGCAAACATCGAATAGTCGCCTGCGCGGCGGATGATGCCGTCCAGCATGAAGTCGACCCCCCCACGCTCATAGGCATAGCGGACAATCTCAACGAACGCACGCTTGTCCATGAGATAGATGCCCATGGAGACTTTCATGCCCTGGTAGGCGACCGGCTTCTCCGCAATATCAAGGACAAGCCCCGTCTCTGCCGTATCGAGCACGATGTTGTTGCCCGTGTTCTCGTCAATCGTCGTATGCGAGACGAGCGTGATGTCCGCGCCTGTGTTCTGATGAAAGCGGAGCACCTTGTTGAAGTCAATATTGTAGACAAAGCTGCCGTTCGCAAGCAGGATGTAGCGCGAAGACGTATGCTCAATGAAGTCGAGGTTATAATAGAAGTTCTTGAGATCACCCTTGTGACGCTGTGCATCGTCCTGTGCCGCCGGCAGGTAGAAGAGTCCGTCATGGCGGCGCGCCAGATCCCAGTCCTTGCCCGAACGCAGATGATCGAGCACCGAGCGCGGCTCATCGGGGAGCATAATCCCGACCTTAATAATGCCGGAGTTGACCATGCTCGAGAGAGCAAAGTCAATCAGACGATAGCGTCCGGCGAAGGGAATGGATTCAACGGCACGCCGATCGGCGAGCTCACGAATGAGACTGCCGTCCTCCTGCAGGTTGATGAGACCCATCACGCTGTTCATTGTATGTTCACTCCATTCTCTTCCTATGGCTCAGCCGACACGCTGCTCGGTCGAGGCAGCCGTCACCGTCTCTCCCTCGGGGATGACCGTGATCTGCGTCTCCTCACCGATGACTTGAGCGCCCGCCTCGATGACGGAATTCTGCGCGAGAATCGCATAGTCCACGACCGCACCGTCACCAATGACTGCCGACGGAAGCAGGACGGAGTTGCGAACCACAGCCCCCTTGCCGACACGCACACCGGGGAAGATCACGGAGTTCTCGACCGTACCGAGGATCATGGTGCCCTCGCTGATCATCGAGCGCGTGATCTTTGCCTCCTTGCCGACGAACTGCGGCGGCATGGACGGGTTGAACGAGTAGATGCGCCACTTGCCCGAAAGCTCGAACGGCGGCTCGTCCTGCAGGAGATCCATGTTTGCCTGCCAGAGGCTCTCAATCGTGCCGACATCCTTCCAGTAGCCGTTGAAGGCGTAGGAGTAGAGACGTCCCTCATCCGCGAGCATCTTCGGAATGATGTCCTTGCCGAAGTCATGGCTCGAGGTCTCGCTCTTTGCATCTGCAGTGAGGTACTCGGCAAGATAGTCACGGTTGAAAATGTAAATGCCCATGGAAGCAAGATTGCTCTTCGGCTTCGCCGGTTTCTCCTCAAACTCGACAATGCGTCCGGTCTCGTCCGTGTTCATGATGCCAAAGCGCGGTGCCTCGTCCCACGGTACTTCAAAGACGCCAATCGTCGCCTGTGCCTTTTGCTTTTTGTGGGTCTCGAGCATCCATGCGTAATCCATCGTGTAGATGTGGTCGCCCGAGAGGATGAGCACATAGTTGGGATCCGCCATGTCAATAAAGTTGAGGTTCTGGTAGATCGCATCCGCCGTACCGCGATACCAGTCTGCTCCCTTCTCGCGCGCATAAGGCGGCAGGACGAAAAGTCCCCCGTCACGCTTATCGAGGTCCCATGCACTGCCCGAGCCGAGGTACTGGTTCAGCTCCAACGGACGATACTGCGTCAGAACGCCGACCTTTTCGATACCGGAGTTCACGCAGTTGCTGAGAGGAAAGTCAATGATGCGGTATTTCCCCCCGAACGGAACCGCCGGTTTTGCGACGCGCTTCGTGAGCGCACCAAGGCGGCTGCCTTGTCCGCCTGCCAGGATCATTGCCAAGCACTCTGTTTTTCTCATAGATATTTCTCCCCTCACGGATACCGAACGGTACCCCCAACATATATGCAATGGCAAAACAATTGGGCTTGCCGTACGCCCTTCCGTTTCGCCGTATTCCTGCCGATTTCAATGAGTTTGCACTCATTTCGTCGCTTTTTCCTTCCTTTACTCACTTTATGATACTTAGTTAATTCGATAAACAACCCGAATTTCCTGCAAGTTCTCGCAGTGCTTTCAGTCTTTTTTCAAATTTACCATAAAAGAGAGAAGGACTTTTGTACTTGTCATTTTTTGTATTTATCGTACGATTATTGTACCCTATGTTTGCCCGCGAATCAAGAAGTTGAGGAAGAAAAATTTACAGAAAACAATCTGCCGTATGTTCAAAACCTTTCAAATTTATGCATTGTTCATCTCGTGAAAAATCGGGGTGATGAGTGCCGCATACATCTGTGTCATCTCCCTCGGAGTCTGACGGCAACCGCCCTGCATCCACCACTCCACCATCAGCATGAAGCTGCCCGTAATGTGGTGGATGAGAAAGTCCTCGGGCAGACGGTGCTCACGCAGGAGCACATTGCCGCGTGCACGCAGTGTCTCACCGAGCTTCTCGCGAAAATAGCGGAGAAAGATGTCACGGCTCTCGCAGGTCAGGAGGCTGCGGATATTCTTCTGCTGATCCTGCATATGATAGAGCATATGCGAGACGATCGCTGCGGGATTGTCACGGCCACGGGAGAAGTCATGACTGCCCTCATCCGCAACATCCTCAAGGACATGCGCAAACATATCCTCGCACATCGCACGCAGCAGTAGATCCTTTGTCTCGAAATGCGTGTAAAACGTGCTGCGCCCGACATCCGCCGCCTCGATGATGTCCTGCACAATGATATTCTCGTACCGCTTGCGTGCAAGGAGTTCCTGAAATGCAGCAAGAATTGCCTGTCTGGTCTTTTTACGACGTCGCTCCATCGTGTATTCCTTCCATCTGTCATATGGATATGAACATATTTTGTATTTTGTCCAATAACGGACATTCACATCGAACTGTTTCTTACGTTTTTTTCTCGCTTATTGTACTATATGTTCAAAACTGAAACAAGTTCGTCTTTTGCAAATAGAGTCATTCCAAGGAGGTTTTTCCATGCTGAATGAATCATCGGAAAACAAAAAATTCCTGACGGGCATTGCGGCTCTTCTGTGCTTTGCCGTGCTCATCTACTGGGGTACGGGTGAGATGGTACGCGCCGTGACCGCCATCATCGCGTTCAGTCCCTGCGCCTATCTCCTCACAGGATCGACCGCCGCGGCAGGTGCCGAGCTCAGCCTCGCGCGCCGCAGCATTTTCGTTCGTACGAGCGGCGTACTGACACATCTCGGACGCACGGAAACGATCGTATTTGACTGCAATGCGCTGAGCCGTATGCGCAGCATCGACACCGATTTCCCGCGCATCGTCACCACGCTCCGTCACATGGGACTGCATCCCGTCCTCCGTATGGGCGACGACGCAGAGACAGTGGCACGCATCGGCGCGGCGGCCGGCATCTCAGATCTTCGCAGCGATGCGGATATGGAGCGTGCATCAGCGTCCTCCGCCGCACCTATCGCTCTTGTGCATTTTCACCAGTGCGCGGCACACGGCAGCAGCATCCGCATCGCACTGAGCGGCAGCACATCCGCCGCCGATGCGGTCATCCTCGGCGACGATCTACACGCGCTCCCCGTGCTCGTCCGCATGGCACGCCGCACGCGCGGAAAGATTGAGCAGAACGAAATTTTCGGCAACACGCTCGGTCTCATCGGCGTCGGGCTCGCTGCGGCAGGCATTCTGACCCCCGTCTCGGGCGCACTCTGGCATGCGGCATCCGCGCTCATCCTCCTGCTCAACGCCGCGAGTCTCCGTTCCGTCGGTGAGCGCGAAAAAAAATTTGCATTTTAGAATGTCGTGTGATAGAATGACCCAGTACATTTTTCGTTGAGGGGGTGAACGATTTGCCAAACATCAAGGCATCCATTCTGAGTGTAAAGTCTGACGCCAAGCGCCGTGCCCGCAATGTTGCGGAGAAGACGCGCGTCCGCCGTGCGATCCGCAGTGTCAACGACGCTGTTGCTGCCGGCAACGCTGACGAGGCGAAAACCCTCCTCGTTGCGGCATACAAGTCCATCGATCAGGCGACTGCGAACAACGTCTATCACAAGAACGCTGCAGCACGCAAGAAGTCGCGTCTTGCCAAGAAGGTAAATGCGCTGGCACAGTAGGCATAGAAAACGCCATTCCGTTTGGAATGGCGTTTTTTGTTGCTCGTTTTTCCGTTTTCTCAGACAATCTTTTTGAAGATGTAAAACCCGACGAGAGCCTGCACAATGCAGAGTGCGGCAATCATACCGAATGCCGTCATGAGATTCGTCTGAGCCGAGACAAAACCAATCGCGGCAGGGCCTGCGAGAATGCCGAGATAGCCCATCGTGCTGACGGCGGAGACCGCCGTACCGACGGGCATGACGCTTTGCCGTCCCATGAGCGAAAAGAATACGGGCACAATATTCGCGCTGCCGATGCCGATGGCAAAGAATCCGAGATAGAGGAGTGTGTTCACAGGCGCGAACATGACGAGCAGAATGCCGACGAAGGCAAGGAGTGCGCCACCGACGGCGACAGGGAACTGTCCGATACGCTGAATGACGTGATCGCCAAGGAAGCGCATGAGGAGCATCGCCCCTGAGAATACAGAGAATCCCATCCCCGCGAGTGAGAGATCCATGCCGCGCACCGTTGTCAGGTAGACACCGCTCCAATCCATGACTGCGCCCTCACTGAGGAAGGCAATGAACGCCGTCACGCCGACAAAGGCGACAATGCCGCGCGGAATCGCAATGAGCGAGCCGCCGCCCCCGCCGCCATAGGGGATGAGATGTCTGCCAAACACCGCCGTCAATGCGAGCATCAGCACCGCCGCAATCAGCGTCGACTGAAACGCCGTGAACCCCGCCAAACCGACCCACACACCATACAGCCCCGCACCGACGAAGCCGCCAAGACTCCAGAATCCGTGCATACCGCTCATGATGCGCCGCCCGATCCCCTTCTCCACGATGACCGCCGCAACATTGATGACGACATCAATACAGCCCATGAGCGCACCAAAAAAGAGAATCACAGGCACGGCGATCCAGAAGGAATCCACGAAACAGATCGAAAGCAGGACGGCAGCATATATAACTCCTGCAGTTATGAGCACACGACGACAGCCGAGGCGTGCCGAGAGCGCCCCCGAAAGGGGCATGGTCAGCAGCGATCCAATGCCAATGCAGAGCAGCAGCAGTCCGAGCGTATCGTCCCCGATTGCAAGCCGCTCACGGAGAAGCGGCACGAGCGGTGCCCATGACGCCGAACCAAATCCCCCGATAAAGAAAAACACACGCGTCGCATTCACCTCACGCATGCCGATCTGTTTTTGCTCTCCCATCATCGTTTCCATATACATCATCTCCCATCCCCGCTCCATCCCCACGGGACGCTGAAAAACTCCTGTCATTCTATCATAGGCGTTCAAAAATACAAGTGATGTTGTATAAATAAATTTGACAACTTCTTCGCAAGGATTTTAGGGAATCGCTGATAAAATGAAGTCTGCCAGATTGGTGCAGATTTTTTGTCCGAACAAGGTGGAAAACCGGACGCAGAGTGGTGCTCTGTGGAGGATTTTCCGCCGAAGCGCGGGCAAAAAAGATGCGCCAAGATGGTAGTGCTGAATTTATCAGTGCTTCCCTAGGGCACAGTGCGGGCAAAAGCAACTGGGTCGCGACCCATACAAAGAAGGGGCGTTGTACGAAGTTTTCGCTTCGTACAACGCCCCTCTTTACTTATCTTGTTTAGGGAAGCACTGATAAATTCAGCGATTCCTTAGAACGCCCAGCTGACATGTGCGCTGCCGGTATAGCCGTGACGCTTGCCCTGCCA
>NZ_DBHIVL010000037.1:0-20939 GCF_057271695.1 Centipeda sp. (in: firmicutes) | reverse complement strand
GGCAAAAAAGATGCGTCAAGATGGCGGCGCTGAATTTATCAGTGCTTCCCTAATTGTAGGAGGAGATAGCAATGGCTGGTATCAAACGCGTATTCCTCATCGTCCTTGACAGCTTCGGCATCGGGTGTGCACCGGACGCAGCCGACTTTGGCGACGGGCGCTGCAACACGCTCGCATCGCTGACGACATCGCCGGAACTGCACGCACCGAACCTCACGAAGCTTGGTCTCTTTAACATCGACGGCGTCGGCTGCGGTACGCCCGCAGACAGCCCCATCGGTACTTTTGCACGGCTGCGGGAACTCTCGCGCGGCAAGGACACGACGATCGGACACTGGGAAATCGCAGGCATTGTCTCCGAGCAGCCCATGCCGACGTATCCGAACGGATTCCCGACGGAGATCCTCGAGCAGCTCTCGGCGGCATGCGACGGGAAGAAAATCCTCTGCAACAAGCCCTACTCCGGCACGCAGGTCATCCACGACTACGGACGCGAGCAGGAGGAGACGGGCGGGCTCATCGTCTACACGTCGGCGGACAGCGTGCTGCAGATCGCGGCGAACGAGACCGATGTCCCCCTCGAGCGTCTCTATGACTACTGCCGTGCGGCACGTGAGATCATGCAGGGCGAGCACGGCGTCGGGCGCATCATTGCACGGCCGTACGTCGGCAGCTATCCGAACTACGAGCGCACAGCGCATCGTCACGACTTCTCCCTCGACCCAACGGGCGATACGATGATGGATGCGCTCGTGCGGCAGGGGCATGAGGTCATCGCCGTCGGCAAGATCAGCGACATCTTCGCGGGGCGCGGCGTCACGCGCAGCACGGGAGTCAACGAGAACAACGCCGACGGTATGGAAAAGACACTTCGCATCCAGCAGGAGGACTTCACTGGGCTGTGCTTCGTCAACCTCGTCGATTTCGACATGACGTATGGGCACAGGCGCGACATTGCAGGCTATGCGCGTGCGACAACGGAGTTCGACGTACAGCTCGGCACATTCATGGAGCATATGCGCGAGGACGATGTGCTGATGATTACGGCCGACCACGGCTGCGACCCCGGTGCCCCCGGCACGGATCACACGCGTGAGTACGTGCCGCTCCTCGTCTACGGCGCACAGATCCGCAAAGGAGACAACCTCGGGACGTACCCGACCTTCGCCATGATCGGCGCGACCGTGGCGGATATGTTCGGTGCAGAACTGACGACGAAGGGCGAGAGCCTGCTGCCGCGCGTTCTTGCGCACTGAGGAGGACGTACCCATGCGCATGTATGACCTAATTACGAAGAAAAAGCATGGCGGCACACTCACTGCCGAGGAGCTGCGCTGCATGGTCGAAGACTATGTCGCGGGCGAGATTCCAGACTACCAGATGTCCGCCATGCTGATGGCAATCTGGTTCAGCGGCATGACGGCGCAGGAGACGACGGATCTGACGATTGCAATGGCAGACTCGGGCGACCGCGTCGATCTCTCGGCGATTGCCGGCAAAAAGGTGGACAAGCACTCCACCGGCGGTGTCGGCGACAAAACGACGCTCATCTGCGCCCCGATTGTCGCCGCCTGCGGCGGACGCGTCGCGAAGATGAGCGGCCGCGGTCTCGGGCACACGGGCGGTACCGTGGACAAACTGGAGGCCATCCCCGGCTATGAGACGGCGATTTCGCGAGAAAAATTCTTCTCCATTGTGAACGAATGCGGCGTGTCCGTCATCGGGCAGTCGGGCAACCTCGCGCCGGCTGACAAGAAACTCTACGCACTGCGTGACGTGACAGCGACAGTCGACGCGATCCCGCTGATCGCGTCCTCGATCATGAGCAAGAAGCTCGCCGCCGGCTCGGACTGCATTCTGCTCGATGTCAAGACGGGCTCGGGCGCGTTCATGAAGACGCTCGACGACGCCATCGCGCTTGCGCAGACGATGGTCGCCATCGGCGAGGGCGCAGGACGGCGCACCGTCGCACTGATTACCGACATGGACACGCCGCTGGGGCTCGGCATCGGCAACAGCATTGAGGTCGCGGAGTCGATGGACGTGCTGCGCGGCAAGGGGCCGCATGACCTGACGGAGGTGTCGCTCCAACTCGCGGAGAACATGCTCTACCTCGTCGGCAAGGGCACGATCGAGGAGTGCCGCCGCATGGCGGAGCAGTCGATCGCAGACGGATCGGCGTTCGAGACATTCTGTACGATGGTGCGGCGGCAGGGCGGTGACGATGCCGTCCTGCGCGACGCGTCGAAATTTCCGCAGGCGGCCGTGCAGATGCAGATCCGTGCGCATGCGGACGGCTACATCACAGCCATGGACGCGGAGAAAATCGGCGCGGTGAGCGTCGTGCTCGGTGCGGGGCGCGAGACGAAGGACAGTCCGATCGATTTCGCCGCCGGTCTCGTCCTGCACAAGAAATACGGCGAGGCAGTGAAGTCGGATGACATCATCGCAACGCTCTACACGGACAGCGCACAGCGCGGCGACAGCGCGGCGCAGCCCTACCGCGAGGCGATTACCATCGGCGCAGAGAAGCCGCCCGTCCGTCCGCTTGTCTATGCCCGTGTGGAGAAAGACAAGGTCGTTCGGTACTAAGGAAGCACTGGTAAAACAAAAAGGCACTGCTGCACGAAGATGGAAATATCTTCGTACAGCAGTGCCTTTTATCCGTGAAATTTTCTATCGAATGGAACGCAGCACTGCCTCCAACTCGTTATAACGCTCCGTCAAGCGGTCACTGAGCGACGCAACGCGCTCGATGGACTCCGTCGAGCGGCAGATTGCGCCCAGACCGCCGTCGAGGTTCTTCTTCAGCTCCTCAATGCGCCCGTCAAATCCCTGCTCGAACTCCTCCATCTGATCCTCAAACGCCTGATTGGTCGCGAGCATCTTGTCGATCTCCTGCACATCACGCAGGAGTGCTCCAATCGCCTCGTCGGATGCCTCAAGGCGCTCGCGCGTGTTCTCGGAGAGCTTGCGCACCTCGCCCGCAACGACGGCAAAGCCGCGCCCCTGTTCTCCGGCACGTGCCGCCTCGATTGCGGCGTTGAGTGCGAGGAGGTTGATCTGCGCCGAGATCTCCGTAATCATGTTCATGACCTGCTCGATCTTCTTCGTGCTCTCCGTGAGCCGTTCGAGCTTCGGGGTGATCTCCGCATTCCGACTGAGCAGTTCCTTGGTCAGATCGCCCTGCCCGCCGAGGCCGCTGCTCAGCTTGTCGATGAGAGCACCGACACTCTCCGCGCTCTCGCCGATGCGGCTCATCGCCTTGGTCATACCCGCCATCCGGTCGCGGTACTCGCAAAACTCGCCCATAATCCCATCCTTGAGCCGGTCGATAATCTTGTGACGTGCAATCTCATGCTCGAGGAAGGATTTCTGACAGAGCGCGTACACCGACGGGAAGCGGTCCATATAGCCGTCATAGAACGCTCCGCCCGAGAGCTGATAGAAGAACACCGCCGTCAGCGTCTCATTGATGTGCATCCCCGCAATCTCGCCGAGTGCCGAGTAGCCGGCAATGGAGATCCCATCGAAGAGATCCGCCCCCGCCAAGTCCTCCGCAAAGGTGAGGCGGCGCAGGATGCAGTCGTTCATCACGGCACCGATGGGTTCCGGCTTGCCCTTTGCAAACGCTGCATAGTCCGACCTCAAGTTCTCGAGGAATTTTGCACGGCGCAGGAGATACAGCTCCTCTCCCGCCGTAATGTCACACAAAAAATACATCCGCTTTGTCATCGGATCGATTTTTTGCAGGGAACGAATGTAGAACTGATTGCCGACACGCGTCGCAAAGGTATAGCCCGCGAGTGCATGTGAGAGTGCATCTGCATCCGACACGTGCAGGTATTCCATCAGGACATCGGCGAGCAGAACGGGACGCCCCTTCTCATCAGCAACGGTATCCACCGTACGGAACGTCGCGTCCGAGCCGATAACCGTCCACTGCTCCCCCGTCTCCTCCGCCGCCTCTGTTTTAAAGAGGGAGTAGCTGTAGTCTGCGGCGAGTTTGACAACGAGGACAACAGCGTGGTTCTCGAGCGTCTCTTTGCCGTTGTAGATGTAGGTATGGGAAAAGTCGAGCGTACCGCCCGCCGACCCGCCGATATAGGGGCAGGGCAGACTCTCCGCCTCGTAGAGTGCACGCAGTACAAAGGACTCGCACGAACTCACGCCATCGACATAGACAAAGGCAAAGGTGTCGTCAAAGCGTACGGAGAACGGGATGTGCTTGGCACGCACATCCGCCGTGATCTTTTTCACGCGCTCGGCAGGGGGCAGCGTCACCTCGCCGCGCTTCATATCTTCGTTGTGCAGCGGAAGCGTCATCATGTATGTCTGTGCGATCATGCGCTTGCTGAACACCTGCAGGAGCACCTTCGCACGTCCGTCGTCTGCATCCATATAGTAGGAGCGCGTCCCGGGCGTATGCGTCAGCTCCCCACAGGTCGTCATCAGGAGAAACTGCACGTCCGGCGGTGAGGCGGATTGGACTGCACGCGCCACATCGTCCATCCGGAGGTCGGCAGAGATAAAGCCGAGCACAATTGCAGGGCCGCCCGGCACATCGTAGAGCTCACGCAGACGCTCCGCCGTGAGTTCCGTACGTGTGAGATAGGCGGACTTCATATCGCCGCCCACCGTGCCGAACCCCGCAAACGGCACGCGCGCCTTCATGGTCTCTTCGCGCGCGTCGGGTTCTGCGGCGAGAGGCTTCGCCTTGATCCGATCCGCGAGCGCGACCGCTTCTTTCTTTTTATTTCCAAACATCCCAAACATATCAATTCCTCCCTATCAATAAAACGTCTGAATGCAATTATAACACGATGCTATCCCCGTCGCAAGAATCTATAGAGAATCATTGGCACCACGAGCATGGGCACGCCGAGATAGAGCGCGGAACGTAGCTCCGGCACGAAGATCATAAACGCGAGGCAAAAAATCTGCGCCCAGATGCCAAAAAGCGTCACATACGGAAAGAACGGCATGCGGTAGCGCAGGAACGAGACCGCATCCTCCACCTCCAGTTTGCGGCGGCGACGGTACTGACTCCAACAGATCGAGATCCACGCCACCGCGCCCGAAAAGCCCGAGAGCGCAAGCAGGTAGGTATAGAGTGCGGCATCCGGGTTCATTGCATAGATGCCGATAACTCCCCAGCAGAATACAATAGAGGCATAGATGGCACGCGAGGGTACACCATTCCTGCTGAGGCCGCCCAGTACACGCGGCGCCATCTCCATGGTAGCGAGTGCATGCACCGTTCGTGCCGCGCCGTAGAGCCCCGAGTTCGAGCAGGAGATCGCCGCCGTCAGCACAACGAATGAAAAGAGTGCACCGAGATGTGAAAAGCCGTGCTCGGTGAGTGCAGCCGCAAACGCACTTTCCTCCAGCGAGGCGTGATCCCACGGCAGAATCGAGATGAGCAGGGTGATCGGGATGATGTAGAGGGCAATGATCCGCCACGTCACGTTGCGCACCGCCGTCGGAATGCTCCGCGCGGGGTCGGCGGTCTCCCCTGCCGCAAGACCGATGATCTCCGTCCCTTGAAAGTTGACGAGGATAATGACCATCGTGAGCGCAATGCTCCAGTATCCGTTCGGTGCAAAGCCGCCGCTCCCGAGCAGGATGCGCGTCCCGATATAGCCCTCATCGCCGATGAGCCCGAGACAGATGAGGAGGGCGACCACGCTGAACGCCACGAGTGCGGTGATCTTGATGAGCGAGAGCCAGAACTCGCTCTCGCCAAATTTATCGACACGAAACAGATTGAGGATGGTGACGATCAGCCCGAAGAAGACCGCCCACCAGATCGTCCCGACCTCGGGGAAAAAACCATTCATGATGATGCCGGCAGCAATCATCTCCGAGGGCACATAGGAGACCCATGTCACCCAGTACGACCATCCGACCCCACATGCCCACGTCGGGGAGATGTTCTCACGCGCATAGACAACGAACGAGCCGGAGAGCGGTTTTTCGACCGCCAGCTCGGCGAGGCAGAGCATGACTGCGAGGACGATGATGCCCCCGAGGAGGTAGGAAATCATGGCGGCAGGTCCCGCCTGCTCGAGCACGTAGCCCGTTCCGAGGAAGTATCCGCTCCCGATCACGCCGCCGAGAGAGATAAACTGAAGATGTCTGTGCTTCAGCTTCCGTTTCATAGTCGATTCGCCCATGGGCTTTCTAACACGACCTTTCTGCCCGATTGATTTCGTAGAAAAATTGCGCTCTCATCATACTACAAGAACGCATAGATTACTACGATTTATTTGACAAAGATGCAAATTTTTATTATGATTTTAGCAACCATACAAAGGAGGAGCAATGATTATGAAATTCAAAGCCTTGCTGCTCGCCCTCGCCCTTGTCATCACGGTGTCAGGTACGGCGGGCGCGGCTGTCACGGAGCAACGCTCATCGACAACGAACCTCTCCATCGCCTATCCCGTCCTCACGGCGGAAGCCGGTGTCGTTGCAGATCCCATCAACGCGGACATCGCGGCGCTTGCCGCACGCGTACGCGCAGACTATGAGAGCGGCGCGTTCTATCGCGGCGAACTCGGCTACCGTGTGCATCTGGACGACGAGAATTTCCTGTCCGTGACGTTCACGGATCTGCGCTATGCTCTGCGCGCAAACCAGCCCACACGTCATGACTACGGCTTTGTCTACTACAAGAAGACGGGGCAGCGTTTGCCGCTTGCGTTCTTTGTACACGTCACCCCGTCCGATCTCGACGGTGAGGCGGTCAACGGACATCTCTACAACGAGCAGGGACGCAATACGCCCATTCAGCCGGAGAAGTCTGTGCGCGAGGTTCCGACGAACTACTTCCTCGGTGGACGCGGCTTCGTCTGCCCGATCTTCCAGGCGGGTGAGCTAACGGCGAGTGCAGGACCGACCTACGTCCTGCTCGATGCGGGCATCATCGACTACTTCAACCGCAAGAACAAATGACGATGCAAGCCTATACAACCATCACAGGGGAGATGCCGACGGACGGTGTCTCCCCTGTTTTGTACGAGATTCAACACTCGCGCTTTCTCGCGTACGTCATCCATGCAGAGAAGGAGGAGGCAGTGCGCGTATGGCTGCAGAGCGTAAAGAAGGAACACTATGAGGCACGCCACATCCCCTACGCGATGGTGCTCGGTGTGCGCGCCGACCGTCAGCGTTCGAGTGATGACGGCGAACCGGGTGGAACGGCAGGCAGTCCCATCCTTGAGGCAATCAAGGCACGCGGTATCACAGATGCCGCTGTCGCCGTCGTCCGCTACTTCGGCGGAATTAAACTCGGCGCGGGCGGACTCATCCGCGCATATGCGCATGCTGCGGGACTTGGACTGGATGCGGCGGCAAAAGTCCGTATGACCCCGCTGCAAACGATGTATGTGCAGATCGACTATGACCTCCTCGCCGCCGTCGAGCGTTATCTCCGCGACACACAGATGCGGACGGAGGAAACCGCCTATGCGGATGTGGTGACGCTCGCACTGCTCGTTCCGGCCGGCGATATCGAGCTCCACCAACGCGCACTCACCGACCTCACCGCAGGGCGTGCGCGGTATCGACTCGGTGAGCGGCGGTATGTCGCGCTTCCGCTTGCATAGAAAAAGCACCTCATGGAGGTGCTTTTTCTATTCGATATTGCAGATCTCCCTGCCGCAGTTCTCGCAGTGGATTTCGTTTTTCAGAAAATCAATGTCCTTGATAAGGATGAGATGCCCACGCATGGCGATCACGCCGGTCTTTTTCAGATCGGCGAGCATACGGTTCAGACTTTCACGCGCCGATGCAGAGTAGTTCGCGAGCTCCTGATTCGTCAGCGGTACGGAGATCAGAACCCCCTCGTCTGTCTCCATCCCGTAGCTGTTTGCCAGGCGAATGAGCGTGGAGTAGAGTGCGCCCTTCTTCCCGTAGAGCACGAGGTCGCGGAACTTCAGATGCTGCTTGCGCATGTGCATACCGATCAGCTTGAGCAGTGCAATGGACAGATGCGGATGTTTTTCCAGATACGCCTGCAGGACGGGAAACTCGATCGCATAGACCTCCGCAGCACTGCGCGCGACCGCACTGAAGATGTAGGTCGGCTCTTCCTCATAGATCGGCAGCTCGCCGATGATGCTCCCTCTCGTCGCCAGACGCAGGGCGAGCACGCGTCCGGACGCACCGTATTTCACAATGAAAATATGCCCGGAGCGCACAATGTAGAAATAACGTGCCGATGTCCCCTCACGAAACAGATACGCCCCATCGTGCAGCGATATCATCTTCCCCGGGATCGACATCATCTCTCGAATGAGCGTCTCCTGATCCACGAACCTCTCCTCCATTCCTGTCTATAGAGAATGTCCATTGTATTTTTTAATATTATCGAAAAAACTATTAAAAACCTGTGACATCGGTCACATCCAAGCGAAAAATTTTTCACTATAATTTTTTATATCAATGTTATAGGAAACTCTGATAAGGCACAACCCCCTCGGAGCTTCACGAAATCATCATGGGAGAGATGCAAATGGAAAGCAAGGACATCCTCGCTGTGCTCGGCGAGAATCCGTCACGGCGCGACATCCTCGCGCATTGGAATCCGGAGGACGAGGCGTTCTGGAAAAAATACGGCGAGCGCGTCGCAAAGCAGAACCTCTACACCTCCACATGGGCACTGACCCTCGCCTTTGTCGCGTGGACGATGTGGGCGACCATCGCTGCGCAGCTCAACCAAGTGGGCTTTCACTTCACGGACAACGAGATCTTCACGCTCGCAGCACTGCCGGGTCTGGTCGGTGCAACGGGGCGTCTCGTCTACACCTACCTGCCCGCCATGGTCGGCGGACGCAACTGGACGTTCTTCTCGACCGCCCTCCTGCTCGTTCCGCTCATCGGGCTCGGCAATGCCCTCACGGACACGACCACAACCTATGACACCTTCGTCATGCTCGTCGCGGGCATCGGCATTGCGGGCGCAAACTTCTCCTCGTCGATGGCAAACATCGGCTTCTTCTTTCCAAAGTCGCAGAAGGGACTTGCGCTCGGCATCAACGCCGGCATCGGCAATCTCGGCGTCTCGCTCATCTATCTGACTGCGCCCATGCTCCTCGGGGCGAGCTTCGGCGGGCTCTTCGGTGCGCCGCTCGTGAATGCGGCTGGCAAGGAGGTCTACCTCCAGAACGTCTGCTACTTCTGGGCGATTCCGACCGCGCTGACCCTCGTTCTCGTCTGGATGTTCATGGACAACCTTCCCATTCCGAAACAGAGCCCGCGCAGCATGATGTCCATCTTCGGCAACAAGCACACATGGCTGATCACGGTCATTTATACGTGCGGATTCGGTTCGTTCATCGGCTACTCCGCTGCACTGGCACTCCTCGTCAACCGCGAGTTCCCCGAGGTCTCCTTCGCCTATGCGGCATTCCTCGGGCCATTCATCGGCGCAGGCGTGCGTCCCATCGGCGGCTGGGTCTCGGACAAGGTCAACAGCGGTTCGAAGGTCACGTTCTACTCACTGATTCTGATGCTCGTCGCCTGCGTTGTCACGATGCTCAGCATCGAGGCGCACAACTTCGCGCTCTTCTTCGGCGCATTCCTCGTACTTTTCTTCTCGACGGGCTTCATCAACGCCGCATCCTTCCGTATGATTCCGTTTGTCTTCGAAAATCCGGTGCACGCCTCGCTCGTCACAGGTTTCACAGCAGCAATTGCAGCATACGGTGCGTTCTTCATTCCGAAACTCTTCGGACTTTCGTACGCGACGCAGGGCAATGTTATCCCCGCATTCTATTTCCTCATTGGATTCACCATGCTGACCATCGCTATTACATGGTTCTTCTACGCACGCAAGGGTTCCGGCATTAAATGCTGAGACGTCCTTCCCGCATGAGCAAAGAGGCTGCTCTCGATAGGGCAGTCTCTTTTATTGGGAAAATTTATGTGCCCTTCACATTCCTCCATTTCACCCAAACAGCGAGCTGTGGTATAATGGGCGGAGAATAGGGAGGAATCATGGAAATAGAAAAGATCAAAGACGCCTCGCAGGACAGCAACAAGATGCTGAACCATAAAATGAAAATCCTGCTCGACATCGGACAGACACTCATGGAGAACGGGGCGGACTGTGCACGCATCGTGCGCGATATGCGTCGCGCTGCGGTACATCTGAGGATTCCCGCCGAGCAAATCCAGTCGCACGTCACCTACACAACGCTCATGCTCTGCGTCAGCGACGGGGAGCGCGCCTTTACCCAGTTCCGCAAATGTCTGAAGCACGGAGTCAACCTCGCCGTCCTCGCCGCCGTCAGCAAACTCACATGGCGCATCCTGCGCGGCAACACGCCGCTGAATCCGATTGAGCACGCAATCAACCGCATCCGCGAGCGGCCTCTCTGCTACCCCGACTGGGTGATCGCACTCGGCGCGGCCGTCGGCTCGGGCGGCTCGTGCAAACTCTTCGGCGGCAGCTGGCTCGAGGCACTGGTTTCCACCATCGCTGCACTCATGGGCTTTATCGCCCACCGCACGAGCACAAGATATGCGTTCAATCCTTACGCCTGTGCCATGATTACAGGCTTTGTCGCAACGCTCGGAGCGTGGGCAATCCCTGCGGCACTCGGCCTGCCGACCATGTGGTACGCACTCGTCGCCTGTACCATCTTCCTAATGCCCGGATTTCCGTCCATCAACGCCGCAAGCGACCTGCTGAACCGCTTCACCACCTCCGGCATGACGCGTGCAATGGACACAATGCTCATCATCGGCGGCATGACCTTCGGCATCGCATTTGCCATCCTCGTTGCGGGCGTGCACAACATCTCTGACGTACACATACAGCCGACAGACACCTACCTCAATCAGGCACTCGCCGCGATCCTCGCGGCGGGCGGCTTCTCCATCATGTTCAACACACCGAAGAAGCTGCTCGCCATCGTTGCCGTTGAGGGCATCGTCACTATGCTCATCCGCAACGTCCTCATGCTCGAGTTCGGTCTGCCGCAGGCAATCGGCTCCTTCGCCGCCGCTGCCGTCGTCGGCATCGCCGCCCTGAAGGTCATCCACATCGTCCACACACCGAACACCCTGCTCATCATTCCGCCGGTCATCCCGCTCATCCCCTGCGTCCTCCTCTACCGCCTCCTCTTTGCAGTCCTCCACATCCAGACCATCTCCGTCGAGGAACTCTTGGAAGCACTGCGCTTCGGTGTCGACGGCATGACCATCATCCTCGCCGTCGTCGTCGGCGTATCCATTCCGAACATCTTCATCCAAAAACGCATGGAGGCACAGCAGCAGCGCGAAATCGACACCATCATTGCAACACGGGGGGACGTATAGTCCTCACGCAATTTCACCCGTACGGCATCTTTTCAGCAGACGTTTCTCTCCATTTCTTTGCGTTTGTATTTATGTTATAATAACGCAGACTTATAGTTTAGTGGAGAGAAAGGCGGTCTGTATACACATGACTCGGGCACAATTCAAGAGCGCATCGGAGGATGACAACCGAACGCTCAACCACAAAATGAAAATCCTGCTCGACATCGGGCAGTCTCTGATGGAGAGCGGTGCAGACTGCGCACGCATCATACGGGACATGAGGCGTGCCGCAGCCCATCTGCGCATCCCCTCCGACCAGATCCAATCCCATGTCACCTATACCACGCTCATGCTGAACGTCACGGACGGCGAACGATCCTTTACCCAGTTCCGAAAGTGTATGAAGCACGGTGTCAACCTCGCTGTAATCGCAGCCATCAGCAAACTGACATGGCGTATCCTGCGCGGAAATACCCCCATAAACGCGATCGAAAACGCCGTTACCCGTGTCCGACAGCGCCCACGCAGCTATCCGGTATGGGCGGCGGCTCTTGGTGCTGCGATTGCCTCAGGAGCTTCGTGCTCACTGTTCGGCGGCAGTCTGCCGGAGTCGTCGGTCGCAACCGCTGCAGCCCTGATCGGGTTCATCGCCCACCGTCTCAGCATCCGAAATGAATTCAATCCCTACGCCTGCTCCATGATTGCCGCGTTTGCCGCCACCATCGTCGCATGGCTCATTCCGTTCGTTCTCGCTCTGCCGACCATGTGGTACGCGCTTGTTTCCTGTACTATTTTCCTCATCCCCGGATTCCCGATCATCAACGCTGCAAGCGATGTCATCAACCGCTTTATCTCCTCCGGCATGACGCGTGCGATAGACACCATGCTCATTGTCGGAGGCATGACCTTCGGCATCGCCTTCGCTATCCTGTCCACCGGCATTGCGAACATCTCCGATGTCCACATCCTCCCGACAGATGCCTACATCAGTCAGGCATTTGCCGCAGCACTTGCGGCGGGCGGCTTTTCCATCATCTTCAACACACCGAAAAAACTGCTCGCCATTGTCGCATTCGAAGGAATTGTGACCATGCTGATCCGCAACATCCTCATGAATGAAATCGGTTTATCGCAGGCGGTCGGCTCTTTCGTCGCTGCGGCTGTGGTCGGTATTTCCGCACTCAAAGTCATTCATATCGTCCATACACCAAACACACTGCTCATCATCCCGCCCATCATTCCGCTCGTTCCCGGCGTCCTGCTCTATCGGCTGCTCTTCGCCGTTCTCTACATCCAGACCATCTCCGCAGAAGAATTTTTGGAGGCGCTCCGCTTCGGCATCAGCGGCATTACCATCATCCTCGCCATTGTCG
This sequence comes from Centipeda sp. (in: firmicutes), assembly GCF_057271695.1. Lineage (NCBI taxonomy): Bacteria > Bacillati > Bacillota > Negativicutes > Selenomonadales > Selenomonadaceae > Centipeda > Centipeda sp. (in: firmicutes). The sequence continues at coordinate 8,256 of NZ_DBHIVL010000037.1, read as the reverse complement.
TCGGTGTTTCCATCCCGAACATCTTCATCCAGAAACGCATGGAGGAACAACAGCAACGCGAAATCGACGCCATCATCGCGCGACGTGCAGCGGAAGAGTAACGCATACAAAAAGAAAAATCATCGGTCGATTTTCGTACAGATGATTTTTTCTGCCTCATCATCGCGAAACGGCATAGGGCATACTGATAGAATCATAATTTTTATAAATTTAAGGAATGCCCGTAAGTGCTTGTTCTATCTGGACTTACGGGGACGAACAAGCACTTTGGCTTGAAAAAAATCACTTTTACTACTTGACAAAAGTGTCTGAATTATATTAAAATCCCAAATAGGGTATACCTTTAGAAATCCCCCTAGCCGTTTCAAACCTTCTGTATTTTTTATCTATCTGTAGTAGGAGGAAAAAACATGATTGTTGGCGTTTCGAAGGAAATCAAAAACAATGAGTTCCGCGTCGGTATGACCCCCTCGGGTGTTGAGTCGATGCGCCGTGCCGGTCACACGGTCCTGATCGAAGAGGGTGCCGGTGTCGGCAGCGGTTTCACGGATGCCGATTACAAGGCTGTTGGTGCTGAGATCGTCTCGGACAAGAAGGCTCTGTTTGATCGCTCTGAAATGATTGTTAAGGTAAAAGAGCCGCTGGAAGCCGAGTATGACCTCTTCCACGAGGGTCAGATTCTCTTCACCTACCTCCATCTCGCAGCTGAGCCCGCGCTGACGGAAGCTCTCCTCAAGAAGAAGGTTGTCGGCATTGCGTACGAGACGGTTCTCGGCAAGAGCGGCCGCGGTCTCCCGCTGCTCGCTCCGATGAGCGAAATCGCAGGTCGTATGTCCGTCCAGATCGGTGCGCAGTTCCTTGAGAGCCGTTACGGCGGCAGCGGCGTTCTGCTCGGCGGTATCGCAGGTGTCTCGGCTGGTCAGGTCGTCATCATCGGCGGCGGCAACGTCGGCACGAATGCGGCGAAGATCGCTGTCGGTCTCGGCGCACGTGTTACGATCATCGACCTCTCGATCGAGCGTCTTCGCGAGCTCGACGACATCTTCGGCGGCCGCGTCGTCACCGAGTACTCCTCGCCCTACAATATTGCGAAGTGGGTCAAAGAGGCAGACCTCCTCGTCGGCTCTGTTCTCATCCCGGGTGCTCGTACGCCGATCCTCGTCACCGAGGAAATGATCAAGACGATGAAGAAGGGCTCCGTTGTTGTCGACGTTGCAATCGACCAGGGCGGCTCCATCGAGACCTGTGATCATGTCACGACGCATGAGAACCCGACGTTCGAGAAGCATGGCGTTGTCCACTACTCCGTTGCGAACATCCCGGGTGCTGTTTCCCGTACGTCCACACTCGGCATCACGAACGCAACGATCTCCTATGCGGTTGACATCGCAACAAAGGGCTGGAAGGCTGCACTCCAGCAGGTTCCTGGCCTCAAGTATGGTCTCAACACGATCGATGGTCACCTCACGAACGAGGCGGTCGCAAAGGCTCTGAACATTCCGTTCAAGTCCATCGATGAGTTCCTTAAGTAATTCTTTTCTCTGACTGCTGAGGGGCTGTTTCACTCCCATATGCTTCCATATGTGCCGTGAAACAGCCCCCTTTTCTTAAGGAAAGACTGATTGTTTCAGAGTCTCCTTAAATAAAAACTGAAAGGATTTGCTTGGAGGTTTTTGTATGTTCTTTAAGAAAAAAACACTGGAGGATTTCAGTGCACAGCGCGAAGGCAGCGGAATGCTCCGTACGCTGAGCACCCTTGACCTCACCTTCCTTGGAATCGGCGGCATCATCGGCTCGGGCGTGTTCGTTCTGACCGGTATCGGTGCCGCACGCTACGCAGGTCCCGGTATTGTACTATCCTTTGTTGCCGCAGGACTTCTCTGTATGCTCGTTGGACTTGCCTACGCTGAGCTTGCATCGCTCATCCCGGCTGCAGGCAGCGCGTACGCCTACACGTTTGCATCACTCGGTGAGGGCATGGCGTTCCTGTGCGGATGGTCGCTGATCATCGGCTACATCGTTACCGCGAGTGCGGTTGCCGTCGGTTTCTCCGCCTACTTCTCAGGAATGATGGCGTCCCTCGGGATGGAGATACCGAAGGCGTTCCTCACAACGATGCCGGAGGGCGGCATCATCAACCTCCCCGCCGTCGTCATCACCCTCCTTCTCGGACTTCTTCTCGCACATGGCACGAAGGAGAGCTCGCGCCTCAATACGATCCTCATCTCGCTCACGCTGTGCGCGATTGTTGGGTACATCGTTGTAACGACGCCCCACATGGACATTGCAAAGAATATGGATCCGTTCCTCCCGTTCGGTCCTGTCGGCATCATGACAGGCGCAGCGGTTGTGTTCTTCTCCTTCATGGGATTCGATACGGTCGCAACCTCCGCCGAGGAGTGCAAGACCCCCGAGAAGAGTCTCCCGATCGGCATCATTGCATCGGTCTTTGTCTGTCTCTGCATCTACTCCGTTGTGGCATTCGTCCTCACGGCGACGGTCAACTACGCAGACCTCGACCGTGCCGACCCGGTGGCATACTGCCTCCGCCTCATTGGCTACCCGGGATTTGCAAACCTCGTTACGGTCGGTATCCTCTTCGGTATGATCACGACCCTCATCGTTTACATCTTCGGTCAGGCACGCGTCTTCTATGCAATGTCGCGTGACGGCTTCCTTCCGAAGGCAATGGCGAACATCCATCCGAAATACGGCACGCCGTACTTCATCACACTCGTGGGCTCCGTCATCATTGCCTTCATTGCAGGCTGCGTCCCGATGCTCTACATCGTCGAGCTTGCGAACACCGGTGTTCTCGCGGCATTCTTCATCGTCTTCGTCGGACTGATTGCGCTCCGCCGCAACTCCCCTGATCTGCCGCGTACGTTCACGTTCCCGATGCTCTACGTGCTCGCTCCGATCGGGATGGCAGTCTGCCTCTACCTCATCTGGGCACTCTCCCTCGTAACGAACATTACCTTCATCGTTTTGATGATTGTTGGTTTCTTCTTCTACAACGCCTATGCCCCTTCGCATCGTTGTTGGGAAAGGAAGTAGTACACTTCTATCGTAGCTGATTGTACGGTTTACCGCCCGTCCGTTCGACGGGCGGTTTTCTGTTGCGGTAAAAATTTTATTGCATAAAAACCACGCATAGGCTAAAATAGTCAAACCAAAGCCGAAACGAAGAAAAGACGAAAGGATGTGCCCTATGCCAAGTCGTGCGGCGTGGGTCGAGATCGATCTTGGAGCGATTGCCCACAACTACAAAGAAATTCGCAGACATACGCGAAAGGATGCAATGCTCTGCGCGGTCGTCAAGGCAGATGCCTACGGACACGGCGCAATTGCCGTCGCACGCAAGGCGATTGCAGCGGGTGCTGAGTATCTGGCGGTCGCAACGATCTCCGAGGCACTGAAGCTGCGCGAGGCTGGCTTTACAACACCGCTCCTCATTCTTGGTCTCACGAAGCCGGACAGCTCCTTTGACATCGTGGACGCTGATCTCACACAGACCGTCTGCCGTCTTGACCTCGTGCAGGTACTCTCTGCCGAAGCTGTCGCACAGGGAAAAAAGGTCAAGGTACATCTCGCCGTCGACACGGGACTCGGCCGCATTGGCGTACGCCCCGAGGATGCCGTACACTTCGCACGCGTCATCACAGCGATGCCCGGCATTGAGCTGGAGGGAGTTTTCTCTCACTTTGCGCTTGCCGACATTACAGACAAAACATTTTCCATCGAACAGATTCGCCGTTTTCAGGAAGCGTGTAATGCGATTGAGGCGGCGGGCATCCGCATTCCAATCCGCCACATTGCAGAGTCAGCGGCGATCCTCGATCTGCCCGATGTGCATTTCGACATGGTGCGTGCGGGCATCCTGCAGTACGGGCTGTGGCCGTCTGACGAAGTCACGCGCCCGCTGAACCTACGTCCCGCAATGAAATTCTGCGCACGCATTGTCTACATCAAGACCATTCCGCCGGGCATGTCCATCGGTTACGGACGCAATTTTATTGCAGAACGCGAAAGTCGCATCGCAACCATCTCAGTCGGCTATGCGGACGGCTACCTCCGCGCCTATGCGGGTGGATTTGTAGAGGTGCACGGACAGCGTGCACCGATTGCGGGACGCATCTGCATGGATCAATGCATGATTGACATCACGGACATTCCGGAGGCAAAGGTCGGCGACATTGTGACGCTCTTCGGCTCGGACACGCTCACGGCGGATGATCTCGCCCGCTGGGCAAATACGATCAGCTACGAAGTGCTCTGCCTCGTCTCCAAACACGTCTCACGCATTTATATGGAATGATCTGCAAAAGGGACAGTCGTACAAAACTAGGCTCTGTACGGCTGTCCCTTCTCTGTATCTCGGATACACCTCAAAGACACGCTCGGTGACTCCTATATGGGTGCTTTTATCGGTTGCAATCGATGATTCTTATTTGTGAAATTCGCTTCTTTGTGATAAAATAAAAATGTTTTGGTGCGCTGCAGGAGGAAGTTATGACGGGCGAAAAAAACAATGCACGCACGGCACTCTTTTCAGCATTCGTGCTCGTCTCCGTTGCCGCGCTGACGATTGTTTTGACCTCTGTGCTCCTCTCTCGAACGGGACTTCCGTTTGCGGCGGCATATACGGTCAGCATTCTTGCCTCGGTCATCGGAACGTGCGCCGCCTCATACGGCGGCAAAACGCTCATCGCGCTCCCCTCGCCCGCCATCATCAGCTGGCTGGTCTATGAGGAGATCATCGCACGCGGCATCACATGGCAGGAAATGCTCGGCATAGCTGCTCTTGTTTCCCTGCTCGGTGCAGTTCTTACGCGTACACGCTACGCTGCAGCTCTGCTGAGTGTGCTTCCTGCGATTGTGCGCACGGGGCTTGTGCTGGGGCTTGGTCTGACGCTGCTCATGACGGCAGTGCTCCATGCACACATCTTGCTGCCGTCGCCGTGGGCACTGACCATGGGCGGAACACTCAGCGATCCGCTTACCTATTTTACGCTCACGGGCATTCTGCTCGTGCTTGTGCTGTGGGCGCGAAAGCTGCGCTGCGCCCTGCCGCTCGGTATGGCACTCATCGCGCTCCTCACATGGGTCGAAGGCTTCTGGGAAATCCCCTCCGCGCCCTTTCTTGCGCCGGATCTCATTTCCCTGCCGCTCGTTCTGACAGTTCCGCAAACCGATCTTCTGGTGTCTCTGCCGCTTGGCATGACGCTTCTGCTTGCGCTTGTCATCGAAAGCGAGGCGGTGCTTGCTGCGCAGACGGATGCAGCGAAAGGTGCGCGTCCCCTTGCACGGCTCTTTACCGTCAGTGGCTTTGCGGCACTCATCGGCGCATTTCCGCTGACCATCGCCCCGATCTCCGCCGCTCTGCCAACGGAAAAAGAAACATGCGGCAGCGCGGGCATCCCACGGACTGCGCTTTGCTCTGCGCTCCTGCTGCTCACGCTTCTGCCCTGTACGCCGCTTCTTGCGGCACTCGCAGAGTTTCCTGCAGTGCCCGCAATCGCGCTTGGCAGCATTGGTCTGATGCTCCTTGTGCGCGGACTGGCGATGCTCAAAAGCACAGAGGATATCACTCTGCGAGAGGGTGCTGTGGTCGCGGCGTTTGTACTGGCATCCTACGATATCAAGACGGGGCTGACGCTTGCGCTCTTTCTCTGGACGCTCCTCACCGCTGCGCGCGGCGAACGTGTCCCGCATATGACATGGGTGCTGACTGTTCTGTTTTCCGCGTTCTTTTTGCTCAAATGGATATTATGATATAGGAGGTTCATCTCTTGCGAAAGGATTTTCTTCTGCGCAGCTCTCTTGCTGCACTCATGGGGCTCTTTCTTCTGACGGGAACAAATGCGGATGCGCGCCGTGCGCACGATCCCGATACAGCGACCAAGGCGCATACAGGGCGCGGTACGGCAGTCACGGAAAAAAATGATTTTCGTGCACGCATTGATGCACTTATGCACGAGGCAAATGCGATGGAGCTTGAAAATCAGCGAAAAGTCGAGCCGCTCTTCAGCGTCCCCCGTACGCTCTCGGAATACGATACCGCCATCATTGGCACACCGCTTGCAAGTCAGGAGCAGTGCGTGAACTACCTCCTCAGCGTGAACCCCCATCCCGCGATCTCCGTCACGCCGTATGAGCTGGTCTCCTACTACTACGAGGAAGGCGCGCGTGAGGGCATTCGCCCCGACGTCGCCTTTGCTCAAGCGCTCAAGGAAACGGGATTCTTTCGCTACGGCGGCACGGTAACCCCCGATCAGAACAACTACTGCGGACTCGGCACGACGAGTGCAACGGTCAAGGGCGCGTATTTTCCAACCTCGCAGATGGGTGTCCGTGCGCATATCCAGCATCTACTCGCCTATGCGTCGACCCGCCAGCCCATCCAGCCCATCGTCGACCCCAGATATAATCTTGTCCGCAATGCCTATGGCACGAGTACACTCGGGCAGTGGCAGGATCTCAACGGACGCTGGGCAGTTCCCGGCGACTCATACGGACAGAGCATCCTGTCGATGTTCCGCGCAATTCTGCGCAACTAGAGAAGGAGAACGGAAAGCATGATAACAGTCAACAATCTGAGCCTGCAATTTGGCAAACGCGTCCTCTACAAGGATGTCAACCTAAAATTCACGCCCGGCAACTGCTACGGTATCATCGGCGCAAACGGCGCAGGCAAGTCCACCTTTCTCAAGCTCCTCTCAGGCGATATTGAGCCAACGGGTGGCATCGTCGATATCACGCCCGGCGAACGCCTCGCCGTCCTGCAGCAGGATCACTATGCCTACGACGAAGTCGAGGTGCTGCGCACGGTCATCATGGGACATCCGCGCCTTGTGGAGATCATGGACGAGAAGGACGCACTCTATGAAAAGCCGGACTTCTCCGACGAGGACGGTATGCGTGCCTCGGAGCTTGAGGCAGAGTTTGCCGAACTTGACGGCTGGAACGCGGAGACGGAGGCGGCACAGCTGCTCAACGGTCTCGGCGTACCCGACGCAAAGCACACGCTCAAGATGAACGAAATCTCCCCCTCAGAGAAAGTGCGCGTCCTGCTCGCACAGGCACTCTTTGGCTCGCCCGACATTTTGCTTCTCGACGAGCCGACGAACCACCTCGATGTGAGCTCGATTAACTGGCTCGAAAACTTCCTCGCGGACTTCCCGAACACGGTCATTGTTGTTTCGCATGACCGTCACTTCCTCAATCAGGTCTGCACCTACATCTGTGATGTCGACTTTGGCAAGATCTCGCTCTTTGCCGGCAACTATGACTTCTGGTATCAGTCCAGTCAGCTTGCCCTCCAGATGGCAAAGGATGCAAACAAGAAGAAAGAGGAGAAGATCAAGGAGCTCCAGACCTTTATTCAGAGGTTCTCGGCAAATGCATCGAAGTCCCGTCAGGCGACCTCGCGCAAGAAACTGCTTGAGCGCATCACACTGGACGATATCAAGCCGTCCACGCGCCGCTATCCGTACATTGCATTCACCCCCGACCGCGAGGCGGGTGATCAGCTGCTCACTGTCGAAGGGCTCTCGAAGGAGATTGACGGCCGCCAGCTCTTCAAGAATGTCAGTTTTACCCTCAAGAAGGGCGACAAGGTTGCCTTCGTCGGTCCCAACGGTGCGGCAAAGACCATGTTGTTCAAAATTCTTATGGGCGAAGAAGAAGCGGATGAAGGTTCGTTCAAGTGGGGTGTCACGACCACGCAAACCTATCTCCCGTCGGACAACAGCTCGTATTTCGATGACGTGAAGCTCAACCTCGTCGACTGGCTGCGTCAGTACTCGAAAGACCCGGATGAGACATTTGTGCGCGGCTTTCTCGGACGTATGCTCTTCTCGGGCGAAGAGAGCCAGAAGCGCGCCGAAGTGCTCTCGGGCGGCGAGCGCGTGCGGTGTATGCTCTCACGCATGATGCTCTCAGGCGCGAACGTCCTGCTCTTTGACGAGCCGACCGACCATCTCGACCTCGAGTCCATCACCGCACTCAACAACGGGCTGATGGCCTTTGGCGGCACGATTCTCTTCGCCTCACGCGACCACGAGTTTACGCAGACCGTTGCGAACCGCATCATCGAGATCACTCCTGTCGGGGTCGTCGACCGCATCTCGACCTACGACGAATTCCTCAGCAACGAGACCGTGAAGCAGCAACTTGCGGAGAAGTACAAAGCGGCGGAATAAGGAATCGCTGATAAAATGAAGTCCGTCAGATTGGCGTAGATTTTTTCGTCCG